>JAYTMW010000096.1:0-7795 GCA_043728105.1 Saprospiraceae bacterium
TTTTGAGGATAATATCGGGAATCTTTAACGATAAAGATAGCCGATATAACTGGAAAAGAATAAGCCCAAAATGTGCTTTTATTGTTTCTTCGTTCCTTATCATCTATCTACAGATATTATTCGATATTTTAAGAGGTTTTTACTGATTTCAATGTAATACGAATATTCCAATCCATTGCTACCATTAGAGGAAGATTAGAGTCATTCAAAACCAAAACAACGTAAGGTTTTGCACCTCCTTCGTAAGCACCCAAAATAGCATTACAAGTTGTTTTCGTTCCATTTAACGTATATTCATAAGGCCGTTCCATAACTTTTCTAAAAGGTTTGGCCGTTTTTTCACTGTTGATTTTGGTGGAAGTCGAGCCTTTTGCGTTCAATTCTTTAAAGGCGTTCATCGGAAAAATCAAAGCCGATTGGTTGTCCCATTTGCCAGCATTGCCGTTTTTGAAGTCGCCAATCAGCGTTGTAGCACTTTCCATAGCCTTTTTGTTTAAGGTAAACGACCCTGTTTTGCCATTGCCATACCACTCGAAAGTGACGGCCTCGCTTGACATGGATTTTACGGTAACCGTCATGTCATATTTCAGTTTCGTGGAAGCGGTTACTTCATACACTATTTTAGTGCCTGCCGTGATGCCCAAAGAATTTTGAGCCTTGATAGCGAAAGAAAAGATAAAAAGAAAAAGCGTTGCGATAAGCGTTTTTGTCATGTTCATATCGGATTTTGTTTTTTAAAAATAAGAAAAGCAGAATAGACACGAAGCCACTCTGCGTATTGATATATTAAATAAAAATAATTCAATTCGGAAGAATATGCTCGTGGAATCAGTTTGAGCATCAAAAGTAAGGGGGTTTTGTGTGTTTTGAAATTTTTTATTTGATATAACAGTTTTTTAAAGGTTTTTTGAGATAAAATACCCTCAAATAGTTAGGCAATCGAACTCTGATGGCTCAAAATTTAAATTTATTTTTATTGATTTACACTTCTTAATCTTTTTTGAAAGTAAGGTTTTAAGATTTTTTTGTCTAAAATGATGAAGAATAGTAAGACGTTTACAATCAATAAAATATTGAAAATAAATGGATTAGATAAGAAAGCTATAACGACTCCCTCAGTATTTTGAGGCAAAATACTCTGTTTTGAATTATCACTCGTAAATAGAAATAAGATTAAGCTGGAAAGGGTTAAAAAACTCATTAACAAAACGAAATATACAGGATTTCTATCAGGTTTCAATGCTGTTTTGGGTAAAATTTGGTCTAAAACATTTTCGCCAAAACGCATAGAAGGCATTTCAAGATCAAGTTGAAGCAACTGATTTTGTAAACAACGACAACGCTCAAAGTCAAGGCGATAGGTATCGTCTTGTTTGAGCATCATTTCGTGTTGTGCCAATATTGCGGGCGATGCTTCACCGTCAATAATTTCCCACATTTGTTCTTCTGTCACTTTTTGCATTAGTCATTATTTTTTACAAAAGATTTTTTTCCTCGCCTTTTAAAAGTAGTTGCATTATTTCGGCGAGTCGTTTTCTGGCTCGATGCAATTTAACTTTAACTGAATTTGCTTCTATGTTACAAATTTCAGCTATTTCGTCAAGAGATTGCTCTTTCAAATAAAACAGCGTTATTATTACAACATCGTCAGACGACAATTGTTTCAATGCCAAGTCAATATAATAGCGTTGCTCTTTTTGTTTGAAGATATTTTTTTCTTCAGACCCCCTCAGTACCTGACTGCCATAAGGTATGTTTTTGGCGTTTTCAAGGTCTTCCGTAGGTAATTTTTTCTTTTGTTGAATCGTCAAAGCGGCGTTGACAACGACTCTGTAAAACCACGTTGTGAATTTTGCTTCTCTATTAAAATTAGCTAAACCATTGAACGCCCGCACGAAACCATCTTGCGCCGCTTCTTCAGCCTCTTCTCGATTGTTCAATAACCGATAAGCAATCGTGAACGCATAATCTTTATGCCGATTGACCAAAGCACGGTAGGCAGCCGTCTCCCCCCTCAGTATGCGCTCGATGAGTTGTATGTCCGAATCTTCGTTTGCTTTCACATTTTGTTTGACAGTGGTTTTTGAGAAAAGGTTACAGAACCTTTAATATCGAATAAAGAACAAGGAATGCTGAATATTGAAGTGAATATACCATACTACTTCGATATTCAACATCTCTTGTTCTTTATTCGGTATTCAATTTAGAAAAGCCATATCATCTATAATGTGTGGCGTTCTGTTTTCTTTGTTAAAAACGGCTTTGATGATGCGTTCTAAAACTTCAATCAAAAGCCAAGCGGCGAGAAACGTTAAAATAGACATGGTGGGTAAGGTTTAAAAATGAAAAAAATGTTAACTATTTGATGATTTAATTTCCGAATGATGCTGCAAGATATAAACTATTTTTAATAATTGCAATAATTTGATTATTTATTTTGCGTTTTATTTAAAATGTAATTAATTTGATTATTAAAATTGAAATCACCATAAAACCCTTTCGTTTATAAATGTAGCAGCTCGTTATTCCAACTTGCCGAGATGAATAACCTAAAATTAATGTGTCTCCTCGCAAAGACACATTAGTTTGATGCTTTAAATTGGAATTAACTTAGCGAATAGCTTTGTAATGCTTCAACAAAATAGCAATTTTCGATATAAATCTAAAAACCTCTTTTTTCATTAAAATTCAGTTGAAACCAAAGAATACTTTGCATTTAATGATAAAAAGTGTATCTTTGCGCCGCTTTTGGGAATATATTTTCCGATAAGAAAAATATTTGGTCTAAAATTAAATTCGGAGAAAGTGTTATTTTTTTCAATATGTGAAACCTTTATCGGCTTTTTACGAAAACTCTAACTAACAACCATTGATTTTCAAAGAATTATAAATGGTTACGAATTATAAGATGACCCCCTCAGTATTTTGACAGATTGAGTGACTTTCAAAAACTTAATAGTCTTAAAAATATCTGCCAAATTAAATTTGGCATAATCAATCGTAAATTTTACAAAGAATTTTTATAGAAAATTTTAATAAATCTTAATTATAGCTAAAAATCATGGCAACGAGAGATTTGAAGTACACGAGAAACATTGGTATCGCAGCCCACATTGATGCGGGTAAAACGACGACTACCGAGCGTATTCTTTATTACACTGGCGTGTCTCACAAAATTGGTGAGGTGCATGACGGTGCTGCTACGATGGACCACATGGAGCAAGAGCAAGAGCGTGGTATCACGATTACATCTGCCGCAACCAAGACAAAATGGTTCTGGAAAGGTCAAGAATATCCAATGAATATTATTGACACACCGGGTCACGTTGACTTTACAGTGGAAGTTAACCGTTCACTCCGTGTTTTGGATGGTCTTGTTTTCTTATTTTCAGCCGTTGATGGTGTTGAGCCTCAATCTGAAACGAACTGGCGTTTGGCGGATGGTTACAAAGTACCTCGTATCGCTTTCGTTAATAAGATGGATCGTGCAGGTGCTGACTTCTTTGCAGTTGTTAAAGATATGAGAGTGAAGTTGGGTTCTAATGCTATTCCTTTGCAAGTGCCAATCGGTAACGAGGAAAAATTTAGAGGTGTTGTTGATTTAGTAACCAACAAGGCTTGTGTTTGGAATGAGCATGACCAAGGTATGACGTTCCAAGAAATTCCAATTCCTGAAGATTTGAAAGAAATTGTGGCTGAAACACGTGCGCAATTGATTGAGGAAGTGGCGGCTTACGACGATAGATTGATGGAGAAATTCTTTGATGATCCAGATTCTATCACCGAAGAGGATATGTTGGGTGCTTTGCGTCAAGCGGTTATTGATATGAAAGTGACTCCTGTAATGTGTGGTTCGGCTTTCAAAAACAAAGGTGTTCAAGCCTGTTTGGATGCAGTTTGTGCTTTCTTGCCGTCTCCAATGGACATTGAAGGTATCGTGGGTACAAATCCTGATACTGACAAAGAAGAAACACGTTTGCCGTCAATTGATGAGCCTTTCGCTGCTTTGGCTTTCAAAATTGTTACGGATAAGTTCGTAGGTCGTTTGATTTTTATGCGTGTTTACTCTGGTAAATTAGAGGGTGGCTCGTATATATACAATGCACGCTCTGGTAAGAAAGAACGTGTATCTCGTATTTTCCAAATGCACGCCAATAAGCAAATCGCTATTGACTCGGTTGAGGCAGGTGATATTGCTGCGGTGGTTGGTATTTCTGATATTCGCACGGGTGATACTTTGTGTGCTTTGGATAAGCCAATTGTTTTGGAATCTATGAATTTCCCTGAACCCGTTATCTCTTTGGCAATTGAGCCAAAAACACAAAAAGATGCGGACAAAATGGGTATGGCTTTGGCTAAATTAGCAGAGGAAGACCCTACGTTCAAGGTTAAATATGACGAAAATACGGCTCAAACAATTATCTCTGGTATGGGTGAATTACACTTAGAGATTTTGGTGGATCGTATGCGTCGTGAGTTCAGCGTTGAGTGTAATCAAGGTGCGCCAATGGTAAATTACAAAGAGGCTTTGACACAAACATTTACGCACCGTGAGAAGTTGAAAAAACAATCGGGTGGTTCGGGTTTGTTCGCCGATATGGAATTCACTTTGGGCCCTGCAACTGAAGATTTCTTACAATCAGAAGATTTCAAATCTGGTAAGAAGAAATTAGAATTTGAATGGGCTATCGTAGGTGGTTCAATTGATAGAAACTATGTAAAACCTATTACGGACGGCTTCAACGCCATGATGAACAATGGTGTTTTGGCAGGTTTCCAGATGGATGCGATGAAGGTTCGTGTATTCGACGGTGGTATGCACGCAGTTGACTCGAAGCCAATTGCATTTGAATTGTGTGCGAAAGAAGGTTTCCGTGAGGCTGCACCGAAGTGTAAGCCTGTTATCATGGAGCCAATCATGAAGTTGGAAGTAATCACTCCTGAAGAGTATGTAGGTTCTGTAATTGGTGACTTAAACCGTCGTCGTGGTTTGCCGAAAGGACAAGAAACACGTATGGGTGGTGCAGTGGCTATTCAAGCAGAAGTGCCTTTGTCTCAAATGTTTGGTTACGTAACTGAATTGCGTACAATCACATCGGGTCGTGCTAACTCTACAATGGAATTCTCACACTATCAGGAAGCGCCTGGTGGCATTGCGAAAGACATTATTGAGAAGGCAAAAGGTTTGGTGAAAGCTTAATTTTGACGTGTTTTTAACTCGAAATACTGAGGGGTGTCGTTTGACATCCCTCTTTTTTTTGTTGTTCCATAATTCTATTCCATAATTTCATAATTCCATAGGGCTTCACCCTATTCTAACATAGACCACCCTTTCAGGGCTTTCATTATTTAGTCGGATACTATTTTCATCAAAAAGCCCTGAAAGGGCGGTCTATGTTAGAATAGGGTGAAGCCCTATGGAATTATGGAATTATGAAATGTTGTTCAAATAAAAAAGTCGTAAAAATTTGACAATCAAATAGTTACGACTTCCCTTGTTTAAAATTGATGTTTATGCCTTTCGTTTATTTTATCTTAAAACCATTCACCAAATAGCCTGGGCGACGTGCCACCAAGGGCGCATCAAAACGCTTGTTCACTGCAATACGCTCTTGACGTGCCAATAAGAAAATAGCAGGTTGCTCTCTATCTAAAAGTTCTTGAAATTGTAGGTAGAAAGCTCGTCTTTTATCGGGATTTAACTCCCCTCTAATTTGCTCAATCAAACCATCGGCTTCGCTGTTTTCAAACTGAAAACGGTTGCCACCATCGGGCGTATTGCTCGATGAAGCCCAAAACTGTTTAGGGTCATCAATGCTTGGCGGATAGCTGGCGGCACTGATAAACATGTCGAAATCACGTTTTTTCATGCTTTCCAACATCGTTTTAGCTTCTAAACTCACCAATTCTATCTTCACACCTATTTTTTTTGCTTGATCTTGAATAATCAAACCCAAATTTTTAGCGGGTTCGTTGCTTGATGCAAAGATGTAACGCAATACCATTTCTTTGCGTGAGCCGTCAATGGATTTATCAACTGTGCTATCGCCGTTGGTGTCACTCCACCCTGCGTCTTCGAGCAATTGTTTGGCTTTTTCGGGATTGAGGGTTGCACCTTTTAAGTCTTTATTGTAGTAATCTCTTTGTGGAATAAAAGGAGAATTACACGCTTCACCATAGCCACCCACGAGCGTTTTTATAGCCGTTGGGATGTCAATAAGGTTAGAAAGTGCCTTGCGTACACGCTTATCACTTAGTTTTGGATCTTTACAATTCAAACCAATGTACACGACTGACAAAGCGGGAACTGATTCAAAACTATAATTCGCAGCCAATTTTTCATCCTTTTTCATGACGTTAAAATCCTTTGCACCAATGCTTTGAACAGCATCTAACTCACCATTTTGAATCAAAGAAGAAACCGTAGCGTTGTCTTTTACGGGCTTAAAAATAAGTTGGTCTGGAGACGCTGAAAAAAGTAAATTCTGACTCGCCAATTTCTCGCCCCACCAATTAGATTTTTTAGTTAAAACTATGCTTTGACCCGCTGTCCACGACTCCAAACTGTATGCACCACAACCCACTACGCTGCCTTTTTCTCTCTGGAATTTGGGCGTTTGAAATGCTGTTGCAAACTTGCTTAGTTCAGCATCATAGGGTTTCGCCGTTGTATCTTTCATGGTTTTGGCTAAATCAGCGACGCTTATTTTTTTCATCACCCCCTCAGTATCATACACGTATTCAGGCAAAATGAGGATGTTTCCACTTGCCGCTTCCGACAAAATGTAGCGTTTGTTCGCCACGATTGTAAATTTTTTTGGATTAGTAGCATCGGGTATAATATCACTCACAAAATCGAGTGTGCTGCGAAAATCGCTTGCCCCTACTTTTTTGTTGAGGATGGTTTTCATGGTGAAAATATAATCCGAAGCGGTGATGGGCTTGCCATTATCCCAAGTGGCTTCGTCTTTGATTTCATAGACATAGCCCAAATTACCTTGAAACGCACCCGTATCAATATTGACTACCAAAGGGCGGTTTTTAGCCAAAACAGGTGTTAATTCTAAGGTTTTAGGGTCAAAATCAAGCAAAGGCATGAAAATGTGCGACATGATTTGCGTCGCATTGGATTCTTCGGTGGTCACGGGGTTCAAGCGTTCAGGCTCGCCTGCCAAGCGAATGGTAACGGTATTACCTCTTTTGTTTTCAGTTTTGCAAGATATGCAGTTCATCATTAACGTTGCAAAAAACACGAATGATAGCATTGCATAGGAGAGTTTTCTGTTCATAGTTAATAGCTTTTTAATGTAGATTGTCCGATAAAAATGATTTTAAAATTTGCTCAAATATACACTTTTACACGAATAATACATTTTTGCTATAAATAAAATTAATCATAAAAAATGAATGATAAATCGAGCTCTTAAAAAGGCCCCCTCAGTCATGCTTTCAGCTTGATGAAGCCAAAGGCATCATATTTTTACCATTTTTTTCAAATAGATTAAATTTTAACACTTTGTCTAAATAAATTTTAGTTTATTCTATTTTGTTTAACGCCTAACTATGTTATTATTTTCTCGTTACAAAAGTAATATTGAAATTGTTTGGTTAAAAAAAAATCAGAATTGATTCTTAATATTTTTTTTAATGTATTTCAGATTTCGTAAAATTTAAATATTAAATTTGCATTGAACTCAAATCTATTTTTTTTAATTTATTTATAAACCATTGAAAATCAGTTATTTACAAAAAAAATGCCTTGTTATGTCAAAACAAAAACCCTATCAACAACAAC
>JAYTMW010000097.1:0-2794 GCA_043728105.1 Saprospiraceae bacterium
GTAGGGTCGTCGCTGACGGTGTTTTTGGCTAAATGATCGAACTCATTTTTATAATCTTCTGAGAAGAAAATATTGTGCAGATGGAGTTCTTTAAAATCGTGTTTGATGCCCCAATAAAAAATGAGTGCCGAGGTGGAACGCTCTTGATTGAGGATGTAGTTTGGGTGTTTTTCTTTGGGTAAAAGTTTTTTATACGTAAAATAAATATCCATGTTAGAAATTACTTTATCGCAATAAAATATACTATCTAATTCTTTGATTTTCAAGCCTTTAATGCGTTTTTGTTCCGTCAAAATTTCTTCTACGGGGCTATTGAAATGAAATTTTACGCCTTTTTCTATGGCTAAATTATAAATAGATTTTGTTATTTCGTACATGCCGCCGATAGGGTAGAAGCACCCTATTCCGTGTTCAAAATGCGGAATTACGCTCAACATTCCTGACGCTTTGTAAGGATTTGAGCCGTTGTAAGTGGCAAAACGATTGAAATATTGCACCAGTTTTGGATGCTCTAAAAGTTGCACATGCGTACGATTCATGGTCTTGAAAATGTCGTAAGTTGGCATCAAAAACATGGCTTTTGCAATCTTGGATGAGAACCATGTTTTGGGTTTGTGCAAACTTTTTTCTAAGAAAATTTGCCCCACTTCATCATACTTTTTTTCGGCTTTTGCCAATGCTTTTTTTACAACATCTTGTTTGATGTTCAATTTGTTTTCAACCTCTTGCGCAAATTTATCTTGGTCAAAATAGGCCGTCAAACGGGTATCGTCATCCCAAAAATATTGACATACGACATCTGATTTGAGATAATCAAAACGTCCCTTCATATCCACTTTTGCCACCTTAAAAAGGTCTTCAACGTATTGCGGCATCGTGAAAAGCGAAGGCCCCGCATCAAAGCGATACCCCTCAGTATTTTCGTCACTTTTGGATGAATTTCCACCTTTTTTATACAAAGTAAACTCTGATAGCTTGCCTCCTGCATAACTATTGGCTTCAAAAACATGCACTTCATGTCCTCGACTTGCCATACGCACAGCACTCGCCAAACCCGCAACCCCTGCGCCAATAATTCCTATTTTCATAATTTTATTTATGTTGTAAACTACCACGAATTACACTAATTCTCACGAATTTAATTACAATTTGGCACTCTACACTTGTGAGATATTCACTCACTGTTTTTGCTTCGCAAAAAGGCGTGCTTGAGGGAATTTTTTTGGATGGATTGATTTTTTTCAAAGAAAAATTTTCAATTTTTTTTTGAAAAAAATCAATCCATCCATTTAGCCCTTTTCTGTTCATAGAGTGCCAAAGTAGAATTAAATTAGTGAAAATTCGTGTAATTGGTAACAATTACATAAACCAAAAAAGAAGCCGCTTGTTCATTTCTGACAAGCGGCTTATATTGGATTTCAAAACTTAGCATTATTTCGCTCTCACGCTGATGGAAATACGACGGTTTTTGGCTTGACCTTCTTTCGTATCATTGGGCGCAACGGGATTAGCCGAGCCAAAGCCTTCTGATTCCATTCGAGGTGCTGCTGTACCCATTTTCACCAATTCAGCCATCACGTTTGCGGCACGATCAGCCGATAATTTCATGTTGCTTTCAGGCTTGCCAACGTTGTCCGTGTAGCCACCGATTTTGATTTTTACATTCGGAAATGCCTTCATTATGGCAGCCACATTTTTTAATTGCTCCATAGATTCAGCTTTCATCGAAGATTTGCCTGTTTCAAACAGCAAACGATCAAAATCAAACCAAAGTTTTTTGCTAACAGTATCTTTACTCTCAATAAACATCAACATTTTTTCTTCCAATGAGCCTTTGGGAATGTCTAAACTAACCCCTCCAGGCAACATTGCTTTTCCTGCGGCAATCATACTCCCCGCTTTTGCTGCCAATGTATCCATGCCCGCTGTTGCTGCACTTGTCGTTGTTTTTGCCACTTCTGCCACTTTTTCTAATTCAGCTTTTGGCGTTTCACAGCTGCGATAAGCTAAAAAACTGCCCACTAAAACTGCTCCTCCTAAAAGCCAAGGCAATATACTACCCATGCCACTTTTTGCTTCTTCTACTGAGGCCGTTGCCTGAGCTGCTGCTGCTTTTGCTGCGCCACCTACATTTCCAAAACCCATCAAATTAGAGATTCCTGACGGTAAAGCTGCTTTTACAAAATCTGATTGACCCGCCAACATGCCCATTAATCCCGAAGCGTTTAAGCCTTGACTTGCCGTTTGCTTGCCTATTAAACCCATTACGAGCGGTGCAGCCATGCTCATTAAAGAAGATGCTGAACCACTTTTCAAGCCACTCATGCCGCTTATGAGATTCACAATGCCACCTACTTTATCCCCCAGAAGTGAGCTGATTATGCCACCGCCTGAGCTCATTAGGTTAGAAACACCTGAGCCGCCGCCGCCAAGAATGCTGCCAAAATTGTCGAGGATGCCGCCATCGTGACCACCCGTTTTTAGCATATTGAGTAAATTGCCAGCCCCCTCAGTAGAAGAGCCTTTGTTGATAACGCTACCTAAGACGGTAGGTAAAATTGCGCCTAATCCAGATTTTGTTGCCGCTTCGCTTTCGCCTAATAAGCCGCTGATTGCGCCAAGCGTGTCACCGCCTGTTAATTGATTTTTCAAAATGTCTAAGAAATTCATAGTTCTGTTTTTAAATTAAAAATGAATAATTGTTTGATTATATTTTAATGACAAAAAGTATAAACCTTTGTTTGTCAATGTTTTATAGTTGAAATAAAAAAAAATACAAAGGCGAATCATTTTC
>JAYTMW010000098.1:0-1913 GCA_043728105.1 Saprospiraceae bacterium
CAAGGTGCAGCGCACCGCAATATTTGTAGTGGAATCTATCAAAAAATTTCCGAAAGGTGCAGCGCACCGTAATATTTGTAATAAATACACAGAAAGGCAGACAAATATTACGGTGCGCTGCACCTTTGGAAAACTGACTTAGCTTCTCTGCTACAAATATTGCGGTGCGCTGCACCTTAAAGTTTTATAAGAAAACCTTTATGGTTTGAACTAATTTTTTCAAACCGAAAGAAAACCTTCACGCACGCCTTTTATGCTGCGCATAAAAAAGTGCGTAAATACATCAAATGGGAACTACACCCATTTATGAATGATAAATGATGAATAGTTTAGAAATTTATCATTCATAATTTATCATTTATCATTACTTAAATTGTTATTTTTTCTTCTCCAACCATTTTTTAAAAAACGTCCAACTTGTTTCATTAGGGCGTTTATCATCCAAAGGTGGTGCTTGGGTGTATTCTGGATAATTTTTGCGAATATAATCTTTCAAGGCAGGAGCCATTTTTTCAAAATCACTGATTTTTTTGCCCTGACCGTTATAAACCAACCAACCATCTTTGTCACCCATTTCCATCCACGGCAACCATTGGCAAACCCTTGCCCAAGAGATGTTAACATTATCAGCACGTTGTTTTTTGGGATTTATCAACTCCGCTTCATCCACCGAAAAATTGAACATTTCGATAGCTTGATACATCTTTTTATTTGTTCCAACATAATCTTTGTTAGGCTGGTCGTGTAACACATTTGGGTATAAAAGAGGCACTTCAAGATTCCAAAAAACCCGCCCATCAATCGTCACCAAACTTTCATTGAAACCCAAACGACTTGTCATCACACCACGAGAATTAACGGGGTCATTGGCAATGTGAACAACCGTATTTTCCTTGTTTGTCCATGGATTTTTCCACGTATCAATCACTTTTCCAGTTTCTGGGTCACAGTAAATCAGCACCTCTCGGCTCACTTGACGGTAGCCTGTTTTGCCTTTAAAAGTGTCCGTTTTGGTTGCCCGAATGTTCATACCATAATACGTGAACAACAATTTATCACGCTCCTGTCCGATGCGACTATACACCGTGCCTTCCCAATAAAAAATACAATTTTCACCATCTTTGGTCGAACATTGGATTTTTCGAGTAGCGATTAGAGCATCGTCAGGGTTTTTCAAATCCAATTTTTTTTGTGCAACGCAAGCATTCGTTATCAAACAAACCAAAGCCAGTAGATTAATAATTTTCATAATTTAGTTTAATTTTAATTTATAAATAATTGGTTCTCAATATTTTATACTTCGTCTCTTATATTTTAAAAAGACATAATGCCTGGATGTAGTTCCCATTTGATGTATTTACTCACTGTTTTGTGCTGCGCACAAAAAGCGTGCGTAGAAGTTTTTCTTTTGGGTTGAACTAATTTTTTCAAATAGAAATTTTTTCAAAATTTCTATTTGAAAAAATTAGTTCAACCCGTTTAGTCCTCTTATTTAGTACGCATTTTAGCGAAGCTAAAACAGTGAGTAAATACATCAAAAGGGAACTACACCCTAATGCCCAAATATACAATGCTGTTTTAAAATATTTTGTGAAAATCGAAAATTAATTTAGTTAACTAAAAAATACTGAGGGGGTGCTTATCTATGGATTAAATATTGACGTTTACCATTTAAGCATCAAAAAAGCCCAAACGACTAAACTATCGCTTGGGCTTTAATATAAAAATCTGATCTAATCAATTGAAAATCAATATCATATAAATCATTTTTCTTTCAATACGTATTCATAACGTTCAGACGAAATGAGTTTACCGTTGTCATCTTCCAATTTCAACATTTCTAAAAGCCCTTTTTCGTTGTAGAAAAAAGTTTTAGTGTAAACACCATTTTCGATGCGGCTCAAACGCTTTGA
>JAYTMW010000099.1:0-3329 GCA_043728105.1 Saprospiraceae bacterium
GGTTTGTCTTTGTCTCGAAGGCTTGTGTGACAATAATATTGGCGACCACCCGAAAATGGGTCGTCTCGTTTTGCCATCAATTGAAGCATCAAATCCAAGGGCGTTGAACCAATTGAGAGCATCATGGCATCATCCCGATAATAGGGGCCGAGATAATCTTGGGGCAAAAGTTGCATCCCCAAAGCCACTTGAACTGCCTCATGCCCACGTGACACCGCATGGACATATTTTGACACAAAACGGAAGTTCTCTTCAAACGTCTCACCCATTATTTTGGCCGTGACGCAGTGGCGAAATCCCCTCAGTATTTCGTCTTTTTCAATCTTAATTTTGGTTTTTAATTTGGTCGTGAGCATATCGAGTGATTTTATTTGGAACATTAAAAAAGGGCAAAACCTCTAAAAGAGACTTTACCCCCAACTTTATGCCATGAAAAAGCTTTGCAAGACAAAAATAGATAAAAATTCATCATTTACTCTTTTCAAAAGGTCATTTTTCAATTTTTTTTTAAGACTATTTTAACGTTTCCAATTCAATGAAAAAAAATAAAGCAAATTTTAGACCCCTCAGTATTTTGGCAAGATTTTCTTTCTTTATTTCATCAAAAAGTTAGGTCAATACTTTCTCTTTGATAATTTTGCTTTCTCATTATTATTCAAACTAAAATCAATCATGTTCAACATTCCTGAAACCAGCTACACCCTCGTTAAAATGATGATTCCTGCCTTCATGGCTATTCTTTTTTTGCAATCAAGCCTTGATAAAATCATGGATTACAAAGGCAATTTGGCTTATTTTACGGATCATTTTAAAAAGTCGCCATTGGCAAAAATGGTTGGTGTGATGACTCCTGTTTTGACTATTTTGGAATTGGCGGCGGGTGTTTTATGCGCTATTGGTACGATTTCGCTTTATTCGGGTAATAAATTTTGGGCTTTTAATGGGCTTGTTGTGGCGGCTGTTTCTTTGCTATCTTTATTCTTCGGGCAGCGTGTAGCTAAGGATTATGCAGGGGCTTTGTCTATTGCCGTTTATTTTGGCGTGAATGTTTTGGGTTTACTTATTTTGGTATAAAAAAAAGCCCACCCGAAAATCGAGTGAGCTTGTGTACCGAAGGCGGGAATCGAACCCGCACGAGGTTGCCCTCACTGGATTTTGAATCCAGCGCGTCTACCAATTCCACCACTTCGGCATAACACTAAAAAGGTGGACAACGTGTGCTTTTTTAAAGAACTTTGGTCATTTTCAGACCCTTTTTATTAAAGCGGTGCAAACTTAGACAAGTTTTCCCGTATTCGCAACAAATATCTTTTTTTTAAGTAAAAATTTTTCACTTCTTCTAATTCAGACGTTGGTGTGATACCGTCTTGATAATTTTCGAGCGTATCTTCAACCGCCATAAACAATTGATTTTCAAGGGTTTGCACATCGGATAAGACTTTTTTATGGGTTGGTTCGTCATAATCCATGTCTAAATCCATTAGAGCCTCGTTTATGTCCATCATGTCCATCAAAAAATCTTGTGGCAATTTGTTCTCGCCTTCTTTTCCCATCACGCCTTTGAGGTCTAAAATGTATTTCATGCGTTGCTCAAAATCGGAAAGCGTTTTATAGGCTTCGGTGTTGAGGGTCGAAAGTTCTAAGATTTCCGCTTGTTTTTCGTCACTTTCTAAGGTGAAAAAATCGGGATGAAACTGTTTTGAATGGGCATAAAATATCCGTTTCAAAACGGCTTCATCTATCTTAAAACCGAGGGGGATGTTGTAAAATTCAAAGTAATTCATTGCTTATATTGCTAAATTATTTTAATAGTATTGCGTCATTAGTATTGAGTATTGTGACCGCATAAAGCGTTGATTATCAATATTTTATGCAGTCTAAATACTCAATACTCTTTACTCAATACTCCTATTTATCTTATAACATCCCAAAAATTAATAATCACGATTAAAGCCATCAAAAGCATGAAACCTACTGTTACCGCTTTTTCCATGAAAGCATCACTCACACGCTTGCCTGTGATAACTTCCCAAAGCAAAAACACCACATAACCACCATCCAAAGCGGGAATAGGTAACAAATTCATGAACGCCAAAATGATAGAAAGGCTTGCTGTCATCAACCAAAAACGCTCCCAATCCCATACTTTTCCAAACATTTTGGCAATGGATTTGAAACCACCAACGCTCTCTTTTGCCTTGATTTCGCCTTTAAACATTTTGCCAAATGCCTTCACTTGCCCACCCAAAAAGTCAACGCCTTTTGCAACGCCCATCGGCATTGCTTGTGCCAATGAATACTGTTGTTGTTCCATTTTATACACTTCATTGGCTTTAAAGTCTGCCATGAAGCCGAATTTTCCATCTTCATCCGATTGTGCATTCAATGTCAAAGTATCGAGGCCCCTCAGTATTTTTAGCTTTATAGGTTGATTTTTGTACTTAGCGGCATAAGCTTGAAAATCATTGTAAAAAGGTGTTGCCATATCATTTAAAGCAATGATTTTATCGCCGTGTTGCAAACCCGCTTTTGCGGCAGGTTTATCTTTTATAACCGAATCAACGGCGAAAGGCATTGGGATTGAAAATATAGATTTTTCTTTATTTTCAAAAGCGGTAATCATTTGAACGGTGCTTTCAGGTATCGTCAAAGTGACTACTTGACCACCTCTGTCTAATTGAATATTTTTTACGCCGTTAAAAATTATTTCTTTTAAAAGTATTCTATCATCAAATCTTTCAACGGTTTTGTCGCCTACTTTCAATATTTTATCGCCTGTTTTCAAGCCCATTTGCACGCCCATTGAGTCAGCGTAGATACCGTATTTGGCATTTTTTATGGGCAAATATTCTTCGCCATAGTGCCAAATCATTAAGCCAAAAATCAGAAAACCCAAAATAAAATTGACCGTCACGCCGCCCAACATAATAATAAGGCGTTGCCAAGCCTTTTTTGAGCGAAATTCCCACGGCTGCGGCGGTTGATTCATTTGGTCTTTATCCATACTTTCGTCAATCATACCACTGATTTTGACGTAGCCACCCAACGGCAACCAACCAATACCATATTCTGTATCACCAATTTTCTTTTTGAAAAGAGAAAAATAGGGGTCGAAGAAAAGATAGAATTTTTCGACCCGAGTATTGAACCAACGGGCTGGAAAAAAATGACCACACTCATGCAAAACTATCAATAAGGACAAGCTCAAAAAGAACTGTCCGAGCATCGCTACACTCATTTACAATTAAAAATTAAAAATTATGAATTAAAAAGCCTCGACTCGAAGCTGTTTTTTTTAAAGACGGATAAAGGTAACAAATAGTGTATAA
>JAYTMW010000100.1:0-3574 GCA_043728105.1 Saprospiraceae bacterium
GGATAAATCCGTAAGCTACAATCCCAAAACCGACGAATTACTTGACATGCTCAATCGAAGCACGGAGGAAACTACCTCTTCGTTTTTCTTAAAAAAAAATATCCAATTGGCAATAAAAACCAGTTAGGCCCCCTCAGTATTTGAGCGGCTTTTTTTATATTTGTGAGTCAGCATATACTCTATAACACAAATAGCCAAACACATCCAAAATGAAACTCAACTTTACAGCCTTTATCCTATTTTTTTCATTTTTCTATAACTCCGCAAAAGCCCAAATTCTCCTCACCGACGTAACCTCCGCCCAAAGCGCAGCCACGTGTGATGCTACCGTTGCGCAAACAGGCGTGGTGGCACTTTTCAACAATCAAGCGGGATTAGCGGATGTCCAGACGCTTTCGGGCGTGGTGGCAAGCGAATGGCGTTTTGGCGTAAAAGACTTAAAACCCATAGCATTTGGCTTGGTTTTACCTTCAAAATCAGGTGTTTTTGGCTTCACCTTGAATCATTTTAGTTTTGACAATACCCGTGAAGATGTGGTGGGCGTGGCTTTTGCTAAAAAAATGAGTCCCAAATTGAACGCCAGTTTGCGGCTCAATGCCACGAATTATAGCGTGAGTGAGTACGGCTCTACCCTATTTTTCTCCTTTGAATTGGGTATGAATTATCTTTTGTACGAACAAATTAGAATCGGTTTTCACGTTAAAAATCCACTACAACAGAAATTAAATGAATCGGATTTTACCCCCTCAGTATTTCGGCTCGGTTTGGCCTATCAAGTGAATGAAGCGGTTAATTTGACGCTTGAAACGGCAAAAGATAATTTTAATGCGGCTGATTTTCGATTGGGTTTGAATTATAAAATTGTTCCTGATTTTACCGTGAGGGGTGGCTTTGGCTCTGCCCCTACCCGCTTCGCTTTTGGGTTAAGTTATTTTTTGTCTGAAAAATTTGCCATTGATTTGGGTCTATCGAGTTATTCGGCTTTGGGGTTGACCCCCTCAGTATCTTTGTGTTTTTTTGGTAAAAAAGAAAAGTGAGGGGTTTGGGCAATGGATTGGGGAACGAGGAACTCTATTTTATCTTATTCGACGCACGTGTTTTTAATAAAAAGGATTTATCTTTGTAAAAATTTTAATCATGAATAAAATAATAAAACATCCTCCGATTAAATTAAAATCGGGTTCTCCACTTGGCGAAGGATTAAAAAAAATGGTGCTGCACAAACAACTTCGAGAGCAGTTTTGGCTTGGTGAAATCACCTTAGAGGAACTCAATCTATTGTTAAAAGAAAAAGGAATCAACAAGCAATATGATCATCCACGAGCCGTATAAATTCAAAAGAAATGGTGACAGTTATAAATTTTATACGGATAATGACGTATATTACAGTATAGATTTTACTGATGGTTCTTACTATTTTAATAAATTTCCCGACTATTTATCCATTTATGAGTATTCTCTCAATGTGTTAAATACAGGAAAACACCTCTCCCCACCACCCGACAAACGCATTGAACTCACCGTAGTTGCCGTCCTTAGTGCCT
Source organism: Saprospiraceae bacterium (assembly GCA_043728105.1). Taxonomy (GTDB): domain Bacteria; phylum Bacteroidota; class Bacteroidia; order Chitinophagales; family Saprospiraceae; genus JAAFJT01. Next base: position 1,545 of record JAYTMW010000100.1, read on the forward strand.
TCTTATCTTACCGTGAGAATAGTGTGATTTATGTGTGTCAAAATATAGACAAACGTCATTATGTTCGAAAGCGTAAATTCGACTTTTGGTTCACCCAAAATCAAAATTACAATCTTGAAAAGCATGATGTAGCTATTGAATATGAGGATACAGCTTATCTTTCATCTTTAATTATTCCGATAACCAATCCAAACAAAGACGAAATAGTTAATCTGTTCATTGACCAAAGCAATCAATTCAATAAGTAGTATGGACTGCAAACATTTTTATTCATAAACAATTGATAATCAATTATTTATAATACAAAAAATCAATAAAATACTGAGGGGGTACTTGCTTGTAAGAAACTCAAAATACTTTATAATCATAGCTTTGAATTTAACGTGTAAAACCTTATATTTGCATAATAAAATGTATCTGAACAAAGCGAATCCAATCCAAATAATTGCTTAAATAAGTTATAATGATTGACATACTCATTGATGAATTGACAAATTCAATACGCCATAGAGCAACAAATACAAGTGTTGAAACTGTAATAGAAAAAATAAAACCTACTGAAATAGCACAATTAAAGAATTGGCAATTCGATTGGCAATATGAAAGTCGGAAAAACGATATTTATAAATTGACCATTAACGACATACCTGATGACATTCAAGGCGTTATAAGTATTGAGGTTAGAAAAGGATATGTATTTGTTTCATTAGTAGAAAATGCTCCATTTAACATCGGAAAACACGGCATTTATGAAGGTGTGGCAGGTAATTTATTTGCGTATGCTTGCAAACTTTCCTACGAAATGGGTTTTGACGGCTTCGTCTCATTTGTTGCAAAAACAGAATTGATTGAGCATTATCAAAAAAAGATTTTAGCTAAATTAGTGAGTGGTCAAACAATGGTTATCGAACCAATAGAAGCACTCCAATTAATTCGTCAATATTTCAAAGAAGCATAACCATGACAAAAAAATTAGAAAAAGAAATATATGTTGAAAACCGTCCTTTCACAACCAGTGAAGAAGAGGTCTTATTACAACACATTGAAGCCTATAAAGCCCAAAAATTAAACAACTCTATCATTCGTCTCTTGCAAAATGGCAAATTGACCGTAGATGAAATAGCCAATTGTTTAGAAATTCCTAAGTTTTATATCTTACAAATACAAGATAGATTGTTGGCTGCATAAAAAGTGTAAACCCCGCAAACAGAACAATCAACCACAAACTAACAACTATCTCCCATTTAATGCTACCTTCGCCGCTTCTACGGTTTTAGCCACATTGCCGATAAAAACTTCGTCATCAACGATGATGTAAGGACGTTTCAAAAACGTGTATTCTTCTAAAATCAAGCGGCGATAATCTTGTTCGGTTAATGTTTTTTCATGCAAACCCATTGACCGAAATTTCATAGCTTTGCGGCTGAAAAGGGCTTCATAGCTGCCCACTTTTTTTGCCAGAGCATCAAGTTGCTCGGCAGAAATATTTTGAACTTTAACGTCTTGTAGTTCGCAACCGTTCTCTATGGCGTTTATGTCTTTCAAAATGCGTTGACAAGTGCTGCAAGAAGATAGATGATAGATTTTTTTCATCGTTTTTATTTTAAAAAATTGATTATCAGTTAATTATAAATTATTTTTTATTTTAATGACATTTCCAGAATCTGAATTAATATTAAATCCCGATGGTAGCATTTATCATTTGCACCTTCGCCCCGAGCAATTGGCGCACACCATCATCACGGTAGGCGACCCTGATCGAGTGGGCGAAGTTAGTAAGCATTTTGATAAAATTGAACATAAAATTCAGCATCGTGAATTCGTTACACACACGGGAATACTGAGGGGTAAGCCCCTAAGCGTGGTATCAACGGGCATCGGAACGGATAATATTGACATCGTTTTGACGGAGTTGGATGCCCTCGTAAATATTGATTTTGCGACCCGTGAAACCAAATCGGAATTGACTCGTTTGGATATTTTTAGAATAGGCACATCGGGTAGTTTGCAAACTGATATTCCCGTGGATA
>JAYTMW010000101.1:0-6589 GCA_043728105.1 Saprospiraceae bacterium
CCTAAATCTAAAAAGGTACTTAATTGACCCACCAACACAGCTTGTTGGTGCGTTTGGTAGCCCACAAAACTTGCCTCCAAAACATAGTTACCTTGCTTGAGTTCGGCAAGCGTGAAAAGCCCTTCTTCGTTGGTGACTGTACCTGACACGAAGGTACTGTCCAGTGCCTTTTTCAAAACAATATTGACGTAAGCCAATCCTGTTTTGAGCGTTTTGTCTTCCATTTTGCCTGAAATTGTTACACCTTTTGTTTGTGCAAAAAGGAAATAAGGGGCAATTGTGGTAAGTAATATTAAAATGGTAGTCTTATTCATGCTGTATGAAACGGATAGCTTAAAAGTATATTTTTAATGCTGCTCATTTATGACAAAAGTTTGAATTTGCATTAATGAAAAGCCCAACAAAGAACGGTGTTATGTTGCTTTTATCGTTCTTTTTTTTATCAAAATACCCAATTAGATTCAAAAGGAGGCCCCTCAGTATTTTAGCATTTTTAAGCACAATAATTATTTTTTATTAGAATAATTGAAATTTATTTTTAGACTAATCGAAATTTTATAACTTTGTAGCTTAAAAGTTACCAAATGAATAAAATTTACGGTTTAATCTTAGTTTTTATTTTGAGTAATGTGATGGCTCTTGAAAGTCAAAACCTTGCCCCCATTGCCACCGACCGACCCGACCAAACGGAGTGTCCTTTCATTGTCCCGAAAGGTTTTTTTCAAGCAGAAAATGGATTGGTTTATGAAAAAAGTAACGCCACAAGTTCCGTTATGGCCCATCCATCCACTCTCTGGAAGTTTGGCGTTTCCGATGGATTTGAGTTGCGTTTAATAACAGAAATCTTAACTGAAAAAGTTGAAAATTACCCTACAATAATGGGCTTAACACCCATTACCATTGGCTTCAAAACAAATATTGCCAAAGAAAAAGGTCTATTACCGTTGGTCTCTTTCATCGGGCATTTGACCATGCCCAATTGGGCTTCAAAGGCATATCAAACCAATTATTTTGCCCCTTCTTTTCGCTTCACAATGCAACATACTTTATCGGAAAGGTTCACACTTGCCTATAATGTAGGCGCAGAATGGGACGGTGAAACACCATTATCAACTTTCATTTACACCCTCACTTCGGGTTATAGTATCACAAGGAAATTAGGCGTGTATGTCGAGTTTTATGGTTTTGCCCCCCAGCAACAAGCCCCCGACCATCGTTTTGACGGTGGTTTTACCTTTTTAATCAATCAAAACATTATGGTGGATGTTTCTGGCGGGTTTGGTTTGACCGAAAATGCGCCCGCAAATTATCTATCGTTGGGCTTTTCATATAGGTTTAAGATGGTCAATTGGGATTAGATAGGCTTACTTTTTGGCTTGCCCAACAATCCCAAAGTGACACCGCCAATAATCAAAACACCCCCAATAATAAGCCGTGTTGTGAGCGTTTCAGACAGAAAAACAATGCCTCCGAAAGCGGCAATCACAGGCACTGAAAGTTGTAGCAAAGCAGCTTGGGTGGTCGTTAAACCCCGTAACGCAGCGTACCAAATCACGTAGCCAACGCCCGAAGCCAATGCACCCGAAACCACTGCATAAGTGACCCCCTCAGTATTTACGTGTGTTTTAGCGTAATTTAAGCAATAAACGCATAAAATCATAGGGACTGAAAAAATAAAATTTGCCGCCGTCGCTTCAAGTGGGTCTTTCACACCTTTACCTCGCAATGTATAAAACGCCCAAGCTATGCCCGCCGTCACCATCAAAAAAGCACTCAATGGGTCGGGGGCAGCCAATCCGGGGAACACTATATACCCCAAACCACTCAACGCAATGACCAAACTTATCCACTCAGATATATGTGGCTTTTCTCCTCGACTCAATCCCACCGTCAACATCGTGGTTTGGACAGTGCCGAAGAGAATGAACGCTCCTGTGCCTGACGTAAGGCTGCGGTAAGCAAAGGAAAAACAGACACCATAGAGAAATAAATAAAAAGCCGACAATAGACTATTTGAAACCCGCAAACCTCGTGTCCAACCAACGTTACGCTTTGAAACAGCGTTGATGAGCCACAATGTGACTGCGCCAGACACCAAACGGAGCGTTATGTAACTACCAGCATCTATCATGTTGCCACCCAAAGCCAAGCGATTCAGTACGGAGTTTGCGGCAAAGGCTATGAGTGCGACGGTGGTGAATAGAGGGATTTTATATTGGATGTGAGCCATCTTTTTTGGGCGCAAAAATGACTTTTAATTGGACGCTTTTATAGTTTTTAGGTCGAATAAAGTTTATTTTCTTTTGAGCGAATTGTGAAAAGAGGCCCCTCAGTCATGCCTTTGGCTTGATGAAGCGAAACGCATCATATTTTTAATCAAAAAGCTACTTCCAAAAAATAAATTCTAATAGCACTTGACACGGGGTGTAGTTTCCGTTTGATCTGTTTTCGCACTGTTTATGATGCACGTAACACATTACATATCTTCCAAATTAATCAAGCGTTTTTTCTGCATGCGTTTATAAAAAGAAGGCGAGAGACCCGTTATTTTCTTAAATTGGTTGGATAAATGGGCAACACTGCTGTAATGTAGTTTGTAGGAAATTTCCGTCAAGTTGAGTTGTCCGTAGAGTAATAATTCTTTTACTTTTTCAATTTTGTGCGTGATGATAAATTGCTGTATTGTAATGCCTTTGACCTCCGAAAATGTATTGGCTAAATAAGTGTAATCGTATTGCAATTTTTCACTGATGTAATCGGTATAATTGACTTTTGGTAATTCATCGTCGTAGTGTATCATTTCAATGATGACCCCTTTTATTCTTTCAATCAAAATAGCTTTTTGATCGTCTAATAATTCGAGTCCCGATTTCATCAAAGCGGATCTCAATTGTTCACGTTGGGTTTCTGAAACTTTATCCTCTTCCGCAAATTCAACCATACCGAGGTCGAGGCTGACGTAGCGTAAACCCAATTTTTCCAGTTCATCTTTTACAATCATCTTGCATCGCAAACTGACCATGTATTTGATATACAACCGCATGTTTTTTGAATATACCATCCATTATTATTGATGTACTTTTATTTATTAAGTGTCGAGACAAAATTAATTAGAATCCAGCAATTCCGTATATGGAAAAAATAGAACCACAGATGATACTGATTAAACTAATTTTCAGTGATTTCTTTTGATTTAAACATGATTTTTTAGTTAAAAAAGAAAAAAATCAGCGTTAATCTGTTTAATCTGTATCATCTGTGGTTCTATTTTTTCCATATAAGGAATTGCTAATTAGAATCATCAATTCGCTATATTCTATTGATTATCAATGAGTTATACCAGAATCTCAATACTAAAATCTATTGTCTCAATACTTATCATTTTGGTTTTCACTCATAACCACTCTTTATTAAAGTCACTACCATTTTGAACCTTCCGTTGGGCTTTATGTAGTTCGGTGCGTGGGCAGGAATGACGATTGACTGACCCGTTAACAACAAATGTGATATACCACTTATGACAATGTCCGCTTTGCCATCTATGATTTGAGCATAGGTATCAAAAGGCGTGGTTTTGACCGTTAAACCCTCACCCGTATCAAATGACATCACGCTGATATGTCCCGTCGATTTTTTTAGAATCGTCTTAATCAGAACCGCATTTGCTACATATTCAATGATTTCAACCGTGATGTGCGCTTTTGACTTTTCTATTTCATTTACATCTTCCATACTTTTGTTTTATCTTTTGTATTGCACTTCTTCAACAAAGGTATTTTAAATCAAGACAAATAACGCTTTAATTATGCGGCACTACCGACTATCACTTTTTCGGTTCAATTAAAGCGTGAAACAAAACCGAAGTGGGTTCATATATTTGACAATATCTAAACCCACGTTTCAGTAAATTTAGATTATAACGAGTTAGTACCTTTCCTTATACAGCAAGTCTTAATCTAAAACCGTAAAATTTGCATAATAAGATAAAAAATACCGTCTAATGGATACCATTAAACGGCCCTACTTTGGTCTAGTAGTGTTAGGTTAACAAATGGTTGTTGAAGTCATACAGGTAAATTATACATTCTTACACGTATTAAAAAATTCTTGTTGTTTAATCATTTAAAGCTAAATAACTCATGGTATTATTTTGCAGCAATTCCTTATATGGAAAAAATAGAACCACAGATGATACTGATTAAACTGATTTTCAGTGATTTTTTTCTGTTTTAACTAAAAGATCATGTTTAAATCAAAAAAAATCACTGAAAATCAGTTTAATCAGTATCATCTGTGGTTCTATTTTCCCCATTTACGGAATTGCTGATTATTAACTGCATTACTACCTATTTAAGATAACTAAGCGAAAAGGGTTCTCAATGTCATGCGTACCGAAAACCACTTTCCTTTAGTGCCAAAATGAAATCGTGATTATAATTTTTCGTGTTGCTGTTTACGAACTAAACCAATTTCTAACGGTGCAAAGTTGGAAACTATATTTTCTAAAAAGTTACATAAGTTTTGGAAAAAGTTACATAAATCACACATTGGTCAATAAAATTCACCCCCTCAGTATTTAGTCGTAAAAAAGCCTTTTGAGTGATGACTCAAAAGGCTTTTGGCTTTTTATTTTTCAAACTCGACGGAGTGGAGTAACATAATATGTAATGGAACTAGGCTCTTAACGAGTCTATTTCGTGGTTAGATTTTGAAGTGGGTGAGCGAGCGGCTGAAAGGCTTACGAGCCTATACGTGATGCGAGCGAGTTAAGCCGCAGCGTAATCCGTAGCGGAGCGAACAGACGGTGGTTGAAAGCCCAATACTATATCTTCACGAGGTACGCCCAACTTGACTAACTCTTCGGCAATTCGTATGTCCGTATTGTTTTCCATTAGCCAGATTTTTCCGTCGGGTTTGATTGTAAAATGAATATTGATATCTTTTCTGAATTCATCTTCATTGTCCCACCCGATTGTTAACCATTGAAAATGATGATGCTCAGTGTCAACTATCACTTGCTCTTGTACTTCTCCTTTGGCAACTTTTCTGTAAGGTGCCGCTTGCTGTTCAAGGAGATTTGCGATTAGATTCTGATACTTTTCTATCTTTTCCATTCTTTAATTTTTTGCTTTGACATATTTATAACGATAAACTTAATACCTATTTTTTCACACATCCGCATCACACTTTCATCGGGTAAAAAACGAGCTCTGTAAATAACTTCACTGACCGCTACATATAAGATACGGTCTTTTTCTTGCTCTATTAAAAACTCTTCGTAGAATTGATATTGACCTGAAACCTCATAAAACTCATAAATAAAAGAGTCTTTCAAAAAAGATTTGATTTCAACTGCAATCTTATCCGCACCTTTTTCGGCTGCAATTACCTTTTCCGCACCTAAATCAACCCTTAATCTATGTGGTTTTGCTTCTAAATAATAAGGATCATGTGTAATCGTCCAACCGTCTGCCTCAAGTGCTTTCCTAACGGTTTCATGGTATAAGTCTTTCTTACAAAATTAAAGCATTTTTCGATAAAACATATTTTTTGTCGAAATAGTGAGAGAGGCCCCTCAGTATTTAGTCATAAAAAAGCCACTTCTTGTTTGGGAAGTGGCTTTTTTAATTTTTAAGTTGTTGATTATCAATGTGTTATGTGTTGGTAGTAACCTGCGTCGGAGACGCACAACATAATACGTGTCGGGTCTAAGACCCTAACGAGCGCACACGTGATGCAAGCGGGCACACCCTTCGCAAGCGGTCAAGCTGGCGTAGGCTTTAGAAGAGTTGATTTCTTTTTCGTTTTCTTCTTTTCTAAAACCCTATTTTCTTTTTTATATTGAGCAATAAAATCACTAATCAACCTTTTTTCTTCGTCGGTCAGCGGTTTTGATTCTACAAAAAAATCAACGTCAATGGGTTCTTTTATCAATGCCATAGCTTTAAGATTTAAAATATTTGGAAACAAGTTTTTTAGCGGCTTCATTTGAAATAATCATTAGATGCCCGCCAAAATGATATGCACCTAAAGATTTTATATAGTGTTCAATAAGTTTGGTTTTAGAGCGAAATGATACAAATCCGTCAAATCCACGTTGAAAAGCAATTTTACAGGCAAACGCAACTAAATTACCTGACACACCTAAGTACATTTTTTGACTACCTCTATTGAATGGCGCACTCTCAATTAGGTGCATATATACGTGGTCTTCTTCAATTGTTAAACTGATTAGACCTTGTATCACGTGTGGGTTATTCAAAATTGTTAATTTGTAAACCTCTTTTTGAAGGTCGTTAAATTCATTCCGCCAATTAAATAACCAATTGTTCTTTTTGGTAATCAATCGCAAATCACTTTTTGTTAACGCTGATATTTCTGTTACAAAACTATCTCCCGTAATAGCATTTTCAATAGAACGAGTGAGTTTATCAATTTCAAAATCAAGCAACTTTCTTTTAGATTTAATATTCATATTTCCTTTTTGAAAATTATAATAAAATGTTGCTGCTTTATGCAAAATTAAAAAAAAAATCTAAAAGTAGCGAATTATTTCTTGGTGTGTGTAACATTATAAAAGCCTATCCTT
>JAYTMW010000102.1:0-3826 GCA_043728105.1 Saprospiraceae bacterium
TGATACCGCACCAAGCCAATTTACGGATAAGTCAATTTGTGCAAAAAACGCTCAAATTACGGGATGATCAAGTGTGGAATAATATCCAAAAATATGGCAACACAACGGCGGCATCCGTGCCAATTGCCTTGTGTGAGGCGTGGGAAGCGGGCAAAATTAAGGACGGTGATTTGGTTTGTTTGGCCGCTTTTGGCAGTGGGTTCACTTGGGGCTCGGCGTTGTTGCGTTGGTGATTTTGAGTAAAATATGATGCTTTTAGCTTCATCAAGCCAAAGGCATGACTGAAGGGTGTCTTTCCTTTAACTAATTGATTATCAATGTGTTATAAATAAAAAAAATGCCGTTTCAACGTTGAAACGGCATTTTTTTATTTATATAATTTGACGATTAATTTTTCTTCATACCATCATAAGTAGCTTTCACTTTTTCCAAAGATTCCCACTTAACATTCACCAATTCTTCAAGCGCAATTTTTTTTAATTTTATCTCAAATTCTCCTTTGATGGTGCTTTCACGAGCATCGGCGAAGGTTTTATTGGCTTCATTATAGTCGGTAAAAGAGGCTTTATTGGCTTTAAAAAGAGCTGCCATCTGAACTTTATTAGCATCCGCAGCGTCTTGAGATTCTAAGCGAACTTTCAAAATTTCTAACGTTGCCAAATATTCTTGATAGCGGGTTAATACCTCAGCTTTGAGTTTTTGACGCTTTAGATTGGCATCAGATTCACTCATTTTTTTCTTGTTTTCAGCAAATCGAATCTTGTGTTTGCGTTGAACTATATCCGCCAAATTGACGCTTGTTCCAATTTGCCAAAGTGGGAAAGTCGCTATTCGAGAAAAACGAGTCGCATCAATTGTGCTACCGAACCAACTTCTTACGCCAAGATTATAATACAAAAAAGAGGGAAAACTGACTTCATTTATATTAACTCCCGCTTGAATATTTTTTAGCCAATCTTTCTTAGCCAAAGAAATTTCTTGCTTGTGGGTTTCAATTTCATATTTCGAGCTTTCTAACTCAGGGCTGCTTGTTAGAGCCAATTGCACTAAATAATCCTCAAAACTTAATGGTCTTGACTGACTTAAAGGCGAAATATTTTCATTTTGTGAAAACGTAGATTGTGCATTGACGTTAAATGCCGACCAAATAAAAAAGTAGGTGATTAATTTTCTCACAGACGCAGTATGTTTTTATTGTTAAATATTAACATACAGACTCAAAAATAATACCAACGACACTTTTAGACAAGGGTGTTTTTTGGATGAAATATATTGTTATATGAAATAAGGAATGAAACAGAAATAAACGCCACCATTTAAAAGATTCTTTTTACGATTAAGACATTCTATTTTTAATGCAATATCTCGATATTACTTGAAAAATATAATGGCTTACTCAAAAAAATAATTCTCCTAAATGGTGGACTTTATTTCTGTTTCATTCCTAATAGAAATTTCGAGTCTGGTTAAACTCAGTTTAGTTTTTATTTCACATACTTCTTTTTCACTTTATTAACCTCTTTTATGAGTGATTGAGCATGTTCAGAAACCACATTATTTAGTTCCGCAAACCCCTTAGAATCTAAATCAACCAATTCAGGATTTTCTTCATAAATGAACGCCATCATATCTTTTTTTAAGATATTGGCTGAACCTTGTAAATAAGTTTCCTTCCGTGAATTGTCGGTTTCTTTCTCTCTTTTGCTTCTATACATTTGTTCAGTGGCATCCCAATATTTGCCGTTGTCTTCATCTACTTCCTCTTGTTTATAGGCTTTGGCCTCTTTTTTTCGATTGGCTAAGGCAACGCCAAGAACTACTAAGAGTCCTAATATAATAACGAGTTGTATCATTTTTTTTATTTTTAATAAAGGTATAAAATGAAAACAATTTGGGGCAAAATTTTTTATACTTTTGTCGCCATTTTGAAATATTTTTTAAATTTATTTATGAAAAACTATTTTTCGCTTATAAAATTCAGTCATACCATTTTTGCGCTGCCTTTTGCTTTGGTTGGTTTCTTCTTAGCGTTGTCGGTTGAGCAAAAACCAATGGATTATAAAATTCTATTGTCCGTTGTGCTTTGTATGATTTTTGATCGCAGTGCCGCTATGGCATTTAATCGTTATTTAGACCGTGATATCGACGCATTGAACCCACGCACGGTCGTTCGAGAAATTCCTGCGGGCGTAATAAAGGCACAATCTGCCCTTGCTTTTGTCATTATAAATTCGCTTTTATTCGTCGCCACCACGTGGTTTATTAATCCAATTTGCTTCTACCTTTCACCCATCGCTCTACTAATTACTTTGGGTTATAGTTATACGAAGCGATTTACTTATTTGTGTCATTTTGTCTTGGGTTTAGGTTTGTCATTAGCTCCATTGGGGGCTTATTTAGCGGTGACGGGTGCGTTTGCATTATTGCCTATTTTGTATTCTTCAATCGTTTTATTGTGGGTTGCAGGGTTCGACATTATATATGCCTTACAAGATGAAGCTTTTGATAAATCGCTAAAGTTGAATTCTATTCCTGTTCAATTAGGCACAGTAGGAGCGTTAAGAGTGTCCAATATTCTGCACGGAATCTGTGCTTTTCTAATGATTTTGACGGTTTTTCTCCTGTTTTCAAGCAAAAATACTGAGGGGGTCGGTTTTGGTTGGCTCAATGCTATTGGAGCATCGTGTTTTGTTGGTCTATTGTTTTATCAACATACTTTGGTTAAAGCGAATGATTTGAGTAAAATAAATATTGCTTTTTTTACGACCAACGGTATCGCAAGTATGATATATGGAGTGCTTTTTATCCTTGATTATTTCTTTTAATTTAAAAAAAAATAACAGATATAAATTGTAAATCTTGATTTAATAAATGATTTTTTTTACTTTGTGACAAAGATTATTGCAACTTATCATTCATCGTTTATTCCACTTCATTTATACAATGACTACCATAAAACTCAAATCAAATAACGAAGAGGTTTATATACTCCAAAGACTTCTTCGTAAAGCGGGATATGCCATCAGCTATGATGGTGATTTTGGGCCAAAAACCGATAAAATAGTCCGTGATTTTCAGTTCTCTCACAGTCTTATTGCAGACGGTATTGTCGGCACACGCACTTGGGATGAGCTGTTTAAAAGAGCTTTCAAGACAGGTGATGTTATCACAGGAGTAGATGTTTATCATCATTCGGCTACTGAAACGGATGCTTTTTGGCAAGAAATGAAGGAAAAACACTATTTCTGTTTCGTAAAAACTTCCGAAGGAGCTACTTGGAATGACCCTCGTTTTTTGGAACAGTTTAATCGCCTCAAAGACCTAAAAATACTGAGGGGGGGCTATCATTTTTTCAGATTGTTGAATGAAGATGTTGACGGTCAAATCAAAAATTTCTTAGATTCAGGCATAGATTTTCGAGAAAAAGGGGTGCTTCCACCCGTTTTGGATGTTGAGCCATCCAATGATGAATTTAAAAATAATAAAATAAAATTAATTACCGCTAATCGTGCCGCAGTGGTGGTAAGGATGAAAAAATGGTTGAAAGTAGTAGAGGAACGGACTGGAAAACGCCCGATTATTTATACATCAAAATACATTTGGGATGAAATTTTGAAAGCCCCCACTGGTTTTGAAAATTATCCACTTTGGGTGGCCAATTACAGCGATACAGCAAAAAAACCTACATTGCCAATGAACTGGAATGACTATGCTTTTTGGCAATATACGGAAATGGGAACAGTCGGCGGCATCAAAAACTTTGACCTCAATCGCTTAAATCCTAATATTTCTTATCAAAAATTACTGCAAATGGCGGGCTTTTAGG
>JAYTMW010000103.1:0-6832 GCA_043728105.1 Saprospiraceae bacterium
ATTAATCACTCAATAACTTGCGTCAAGTTTGAAACTTGACGCAAGTTGTCGCTAATTTCAAATACATAGTGGGTATGTTATTTTTTACAAATTCCCTAAACACTTAGACAGCCACGAAATACACGAATTTTTACAAATTTTTTTCTTTAATCATAAGCGGATTGAACTTAATGCTATAAAAAATCAATAAAAAATTCGGGTGAATTCGTGTAATTCGTGGCTGTATTAAGTGTTTATAAAAATAAAATTTGAAACCCTACATAAAATGTTCACGCCTCGTTTTTGCTGCGCAAAAAAACGTTTTTGAAGACTTTTTTGGATTGAAGCTATTTTTGAGAGAAAAATTTCCAATTTTTCTCTCAAAAATAGCTTCAATCCGTAGAAAAGTCACGTTTGCACACCTTTTTGCGTAGCAAAAACAGTGAGTAAATATTATATAGGGTTTCAGAATAATTTTAGGTGTTAATTCACCCCCTCAGTATTTTGGTATAAAAAAAAGGTTAGTAAGATTTTTGAAATCTAACTAACCTTTTTTTTAATTTATAAAACACTGATAATCAATTATTTATCACCAGAAATCAGAATATTGCCGCCTGATTTTCCCATAACTATTACCTTTGAATTTTGCGAAAGTGACAATTCTTTCATGGCTTTTATTTGCTCATATTGCAACATTTTATCACTCAAGCCCAACGATAAAATGCGTTGATAATCGGCAATACCTTGGGCTTCTACCCGCTTTCTTTCCGCTTCTTGTTTCTCTTTCAAAAGCACAAATTGCATTTTTTGAGCATCTTGCTCCGCATTGATTTTGGATTCGATTGTTTGCCTAACCGATGTTGGTAACGTAATATTTCGAATCAGCAATTGCTCCAAAGCCAAGCCTCTTTGACGAAAAAGCGAGTCGATGTCTTTATAAATGCGGCGTTGAAACTCTTCTCTTTTGATGGAATAAAGGTCAATGGCAGGGTAAAACACGGCATTATCTCTGATTTTCGTTCGGCTAACGGGGCGCACAATCACCTCTTCATAGTTCCCGCCGATTTCCCGAATGATTCGAGGTGCTTCATTGATGTTCACGTGATATAAAACCGTCAAATCAATGATGACTTCCAAACCATCGTTTGACAAAACACGAATGGCATCGTCACCACTTTTTACACCTTCGTCATGGATGCTCGACATGGTGTAATTTTGCGTACGTGCGTTGATTTCCACAACATCCACCAACGGATTGACGAAATTCAAACCACTTTCTAAAATGCCGTCGCTCACTTTGCCAAACAGTTTTTGAACACCCACGGCTCCTGCATCTATCTGTTTGAAGCAAGCTGTGAGCAAACCAAAAACAACCAAACCCATGCCGACCAAACGGATAGGACGAGATATTTTTTGAGAAGGATAGTTGGGATTAGAAGGTAAAACATAAGAAGCAATGAGAGCGATAATGCCCAATATTGTTAAAAACATGGCTTTTAAAATTTAATTAAAGATGAAAAAATAAACCAAAAAGCATTGAATTGTAGCGGCGAGTTTAATCACCGATTATTTATAAGTTATTGATTTCCAATGTTTTATATCTACTTCGGCGGTTAAAACCGCAATTACGCATGTGAAGAAATGAACCACAGATGACACTGATTAAACAGATTTTTACTGATTTTTTTTCTATTAAAACTAATTTTTAAATTTAAAACAGAAAAAAATCAGCGTTAATCTGTTTAATCAGTGTCATCTGTGGTTCATATTCGGATTTGCTGCAGTTAAAACCGCCGCTACATTTGCTCAACGACACTTCCAAACCCAATCAGACAATGAATAACCTTTGGCTCTAAATGAATAATGCCACCACTCGGTTGTGATGCTATTGAAACCAACTTTGTCCATAACTTCTCTCAAAACCTTGCGATTTTCTAAAACGTTTTTAGGCAAATCTTGATAGCCTGAATGCGCCTTTTCTGAAAAAGTATCGAAAGGCGTACCCATGTCTAACTCATTGCCGTTTTTATCCACAATCGTCAAATCTGCCGCCAATCCTCTCGTGTGTTGCGAGCCTTTCCACGGGGGCGTGACGTAGCGGCTATCAGGTTTTTTATTCCAAAGCCTTTGCTGATAAGGGCGTGGGCGATAGCAATCGAACATTTTCAGACCGCCAAAACCCTTGTCTTTCAACAGTTTATGCGCTTTCGCTAAGGCTTCGGCGGCATCGGGTCGGAAGAAGCAACGACCGCAATCGTACATTTTGGCTTTCACGAAATTATTGTCCGTGGCGTAGCGCAATTCGAGTTGGATGGTGTTGTCGAGGCTTGTTAATTCCGTCCAAATTTTTGTGTCGTAATCCGCTTTTTGAGCTTGAATATTTGATCCAATCAAGAAAAATACTGATAGCATTAACAGTGTTTTATCTTTAAAAAAATTTAATAATTTCATACAGTAATTTTTGATTTAATATAAAACGCTACAAACAACGATAGGTTCTAAATTTTAGAAATCCTCCGATAGCCACGAGTTGTACCAGTTTACACAAAGTACGATATTCGCCGCTATCGTTTAAATCAATTTTTTAATTTGTGAGGCCCCCCTCAGTATTTGACTACCCAAAAGCACATTTTCACCACTTTCAAGGTTCAAAAGACTCAATCCTGGTTTTTTTCCGACTTCAATACTGCCCAAAGTATCCTCAAAACCCAAGGCTTGCGCGCCATTCAAAGTAGCCCATTTCAATATCGTTTCGAAAGGCACGTAGGATTGAAAACGTTGAATGGTTTTCATTTCTTCTAAAATTGACAGCTGCCAATTGGATGTTAGGCTATCCGTTCCGATGGTCATTCGAGCGTCAGTATCTATAAAAAATTGATAATTGGGCAAACGATTTTCGATGTAAAGATTGGCATTAGGGCAAGTTGCCCAAAAAGTATTAGGCGACCATTTTTGTGCTGCCTCAATATCCGCTTTTGTGGTCAAGGTATTATGCACAAAAAGCGTCCGATTATGTGGATTCATATTTTCAAGTGCAAAATGAATTGCTGTTTTATGATTGGGTTTGAACGTGTCCAATGAAATCCCAAATTTACCATAAAAATCATAAAATGCGCCTTCGCCTTTTAAAAAAAGGTCTTGTTCGGGCTGCGTTTCTTGATTGTGGATGCTTACGGTAATGCCTTGTGAGGGGTTTGTATCATTAATTTTTTTAAATAAATTTTTAGACACACTATATGGTGCATGTGGTACAACGCTTTTTTGCGAGCCGTATGCAGTATGCAATTGATCATAAACCGCTTTATATTTTTCAAATTCAGCCGTCGCATTTTGCTCTTGCAGAAAATCAAACATCTCTAAAAACGTATAATACCGTAGATTTCCCTTCGATTTTTGCGCAAAAGTGTCCGTTACGTTAGAAATATCGCCCACGGCTACGATGCCGCCCTCAATCATTTCTCGCTCCGCTTTTTGGATAGCCGCTTCTATGACCTCCGCCGTGGCGTTGCGTTTCGTGACCACGCTCGTGATGAACGGAATCAAAGTCGTGCCTGTTGCTACCATGCCTTTCATGTGCGAAAGCTCCAAATGGCAATGGGTGTTGACAAATCCGGGAATGATAACGCCTTTGTGAATTTCTAAATCGGCATCCTCATGGTCTTGGCGTTTTTCGATGGCTTCTATTGTGCCTTCGTAATCGGTTATGATGACGGCATTGCTCAAAGGCTCGCCCGAAACGGTGTAAATAAGGTCGGCGGTAATTTTACGCATATATAGGTGTATGATTTACGAGATTTTTATTGGACGTACAAAAGTAATGACCCCCTCAGTATTTTTGAAGTTTTGGGATTCTTTTATTGAACAATTCCATTTTTTCAAACTAAACGAATTAAATGTGCTAACACGAATAAGACGAATTATAAAAACGAACCTGTCTGCCGACAGGCAGGTTAGACCAATTTGGATATTATAGCCCAATTCATTACATCTAAATTAGAGAAATTCGGTTCATAATTTGTCTGATTCGTGTCTTACTATTATTACCATGTCACAATTTCACGTTTATTGGAATTTCATTCAAAAAACATCATCACTCACGGTTATTCCTTTCTTTTTTGATTAAATTTTAATTGGTATTGAGTTTTTAGTTCAAACAAGGCCTTTTTCTGAAAGGGTAAATAATAGAAGGCATCCGCACTTCATTCACAATTTCGATAAAAATATAAATGTAACCAATTGATTATCAATTAGTTAAATAAAAATAAATTCAAAAAACATCGCTAATTAATGTCACTAATTTTAAATAGTGGTATTTCGCTAAAAAAAGAATACGCTATTTGAAGTTGGATATAAAATTTTATACTCATATCAAAAGAGGAGAAAAGAAAAGTTAGAGCTATTACGGGAGAGAAATAGTGAAATTTAAGGTTATTTTTTAAATTGAAATAAAATATATTTATTCATTAAAATTAAATAAAACATTGATTATCAACATTTTACGAATGTAAAAATTGAAGTTTGTAAAAAATACCTCTTGACGAAACTCGAATATAGGACTACTTTTGTATCAACAAACGAAAGTTAGTCACACAGAAACAAAAAAACAAACGCTAAAAACAAGCACTACAAGATTTACAAACAAACTATGAACAAACATTTTTTTTGAATAAATCAAGACAAGTAATAAAACAAACACTTTAAGAAATTTTGTGAAGAATATAAATGTAAGTACAAAAAACAAACAACTATGAATACCCACTCTTAACCGAGTGACAAAATTAAAAACAAACACTTTAAGAAATTTTGTGAAGAAGAATAAATGTAAGTACAAAAAACAAACAACTATGAACATCCACTCAAACGAGTGACACAAAACAAAGAAATAGGTTAAAAATTGGCTGTGAATGGTCATAAAGTTAACGAATCAACAAAACTAAATACTTAAACATTAATTGAATTTCCTTTAAGAATCATCAATAACGCAGAGAAATGGTTAAAAAGCTGTCCGCAAGGGCAGCTTTTTTTGTTTTATGGATGATTTTTACACGGATTTAAGGATTTTAAGGATTTAAGGATTAAAGGATTAAAATGAAAAATCCTTAAATCCTTAAATCCTTAAATTTTCTAAATCCGTGTAAAAATAAATCTATCCATTCAAATCCTTAAAACGCTTAGTTACATAGCTACACATTTTTTGAAATTCTGGGGTTTCTTCAACACCTTTTTCCCAACACAACCCTTTGTCCATTAAATCAATTGATTCGACTATGGTTGCGTGACCTTCGGGGGTTTTGCCAAGCAGCCAAACGGTGTCAGCAATGGAAAGCGTAGGCTCAATGTCGTGTGAGACAATGATGATGGTTTGGAGTTCATCAATTTGAGCGATTTCTGAAATAAGCGTACAAATATCTTGTTTTATCAAAGGATCGAGACCTGAAAATGGTTCGTCCATAAGCAAAAGCATGTTGCTACAAAGGAGTTGTTGGGCAATAGCCAAACGTTGGCGTTGACCGCCCGACAATTGGTTCGGATATTTATTGATGTGTTCTTTCAAACGGAAATGATTGAGGTGAAAAGCGACTTTTTCATCGGCTTCGCTCCCCTTAAAACCACCCTTTTTTGCCCCCAATTCTAACTGCCCTTTTACGGTCAGGTATGGAAACAAATCGTAGGTTTGATAGACCATGCCGACCATGCCAGCCTCAACAGGCACTAAGGCATTTTTAGTTTTATCAAACGTTTTGACGCTGCCTTTCGTAGGCGTAAGCAAGCCCGCTATGAGTTCAAAAAGCGTAGATTTGCCGATGCCAGAAGGACCTAAAATGGCCACAACTTGCCCTTGCAAAACGCCTGGTCGAGTGATATTGCGAATCTGTTGTTTCACGTTTTTTAAAATGGGTTGTCCTTGATTGTACTCAAAATGGCCAAGGTCAATATCCAAAAGCACTTCGTCCGTTATATGGTAATTACTCATTTTATTAGGATAATTAATTTTTATAAATTATTGAAAATCAATTAGTTATACTATTTTTATTGAACCACAGATGACACTGATTAAACTGATTTTCACTGATTTTTTATTTTAAAGAAATCATTAATAATCTATTCAATCAGTCAAATCAGTGGTTAAAATTGCTCAAAATACTGAGGGGGGTCACGATCCTGCAATCCATTTCAACAATGGGTTTTTAGTTTCCTTCCTACGCCACGGAAAGGCAATGTGAATGACCCCACGAAGTATGCTATCCAGTGTTAAACCAACAATTAAAATGGTAATTTGAATGGCAAAAACGTATTCAAATCCTTTGCGCTGATAGACGTTCATCAAGAGCGCACCTACGCCGCCGTACTCACGAAACATACACTCAATGCTGGTAAGCATCATCCAAGCTATGGCAAAATTTTGAGCCATTAAATCCACCGCTTCATAGAAAGTGCCTCGCACAACCGTGTACCAAGTTACCTCCGCTTCGCCCATTCGGAGGGTGCGGCTGTAGTTGAACATGCGTTGTGGAATGTCTCGAATGACCGCCGATAAGCCCGTCAAAAGATAGGTCAAAATGGCAAAGCTCATGGTCGCAATTTTGGCTTGATAAGAAGAAGAAGTCAATATTAAAAAGATAAAACTCAAACCTATTAGAGATAAAAAACGAAAACGAGTAAGGATGGAAATGATGGGCGAAAAAAAAGGTATGCGGCTAATGTAAGCCAAAAGCAAGGTCAAAACAATCGTAAAGAACATCGCTATCAAACACGTTTGAGCGGAGTTCAGTAACTCGCCCAAAAGGTTATATTGACCTACCAATTCTTTCCAAGCACCCCAAACTGCGACGGGTTTCGGAATGCCTGAAGG
>JAYTMW010000104.1:0-6454 GCA_043728105.1 Saprospiraceae bacterium
CATTGATTGAGGTTCGGAATAGAGTAGGGGTGCGTCTTTTTTTTGCCGTCAGAATAAATGTAACTTACCTCTTTTGTATCGCCCGCAACCTCTAAAATGGCATCCGTTTGGGCATCATTCCAGACATATTCTAAGACTTTCCAACCTGCCGTTTCGTGTATCAAAAGACGGGTTTCCATCAAGCGTCGCCCTTTGGAAACGTCTCTAAAATCATTGGGATAATAGAACGTTTTGATGATGGTTGTGCCTACTGGAAAGTCCAAAACTTCGGTGGCATTATAAGAAACCGTAAGTCCTGAAGGCATTTTTATAAAGCGCAATTTCTCTGCATAATCAGAAAATAAAGGCGTGTTAAGTGCGTAAGGAATCACGTCATCCGATGACTTTTGTTCGTTAATATTGCCTTTGAAAAACCCATATTCTGAAAGGTTCATTTTAGGCGCAACTGATTGATTATCAAATAGTTGTGAAGAACTAAGTGATATAAAAAGAACGATAAAAATCAAAAATATTTTAATTTTCATTTGCAGCTAATTTAATGGATTCATGAGCGCAATCGTGCGAAGTAGCATCTCGTGAAATATGTTTAAAATTGTGTTCTGCATCAATATTCACAAAGGTTTGTTCTTTATTATTTCTGATACAAATTTTCTTATCTGCCAAGGTATTGCCTTGTGCATCCAAGTTTTTTGAATCAATAATACCGTCATAAAAAATATGTGGCACGTTCTTGCCAAACCTCAATTTAAACCGAAACATCAAACCCAAACGACCACGACTTGTCGGACGCACATGCTCTCGTTGAAAGGTGTTGTCATGGATGCTAATCGCAGTCGGATAAGGATAATAAGCCTTATCATTAATCGGATTTTCGGTCATGTGATAACTGATGATACCCACGCCAAGACTACGGTTATTGATGATTCTATTTTGAAAAATCTCAACATTGTTTGCTGCCAAAAGTAAGATGCCCGTACCATCTGGCACTTTGGCCACGATATTGCCTTTGGGGGCAAAATTAGGATAATTATTATTGTGAATATAGTTATCAAAAACCTTACAATAGCCCCCTTTTTTCAACACCAAGTCGGGCAAATCGAATACCAAAATGCCGCCTGTATTGTCATAAGCCTCACAATCATGTACGCTGGCGTAAAGCGAATTTTCAATTTCAATGCCCGCTACATTGTGATACGCTTTTGAGTTTTTTACTTCAATAAATTTCGATTGACCCACATAAATACCCGCATCAGAAGCACCAATCGCCACACAACTATCAATCAAAACATGCTCACATTGCACGGGATACAAGCCATAACCACCATTTTTTTGAGACGGTTTGCCTGTCCATTCCACTTTTAGATTGCGAAACGTCATGCCTTTCACGTGCATCGTTTTGATGCAATCACCTTTTGAATCTTGCAGCGTCATGTTTTCAAGCACGATGTTTTCACCATTTGACACCCGCAAACCTTCTGCCCCTTCAGTCTGTCCCTTAAAACTAAGGATGGTTTTATCCATCCCTTTCCCTCGGATGGTAATATTTTTTTTATTCTCCATTGAAAGACTGCCTGTAAATGTAAACGTGCCTTCGTCTAATTCAATAACCGAATTATCCTCCGCCATAATCAACTGGGTTTGGATTTTCTTTTGGATATTTTGTTGGGCGAAAAGAGAGATTTGGAAAAGTATAAAAAAGGTTGTGATGTATTTTTTCATAGTGATGATTTTATGTTTGTGAAGCAATATCATTATTACGTAATGAGCAAAAAATAACTTAACGATTTCACACAGAGAAAGAGGAGAAAGAGGAGAAAGAGGAGAAAGAGGAGTTATAATCAGTTGAAAATCAACAATTTATCTCTTTTATCTCCTTTTACTCTGTGTGAACTTATTTTTTATTTGTTACTACATTATTAATTGTCCGTTTACAAGTGAAAATACTGAGGGGGTATTATATCAAATAGGACTGAATTAAATCTAATTTTTCTTTTATCTCACCATCAATATTTTCTATCTCTAAACAATCAATGAGTTTATAAAAATTCCCTTTTCTTAATAAAATGGGGGTATTTGTCTGTTTTGCTAAAAACTCAAAATACTGTTCTAAAAAATGACTGGCTTTTTTGTTTGTCAATAATTGCTCAAATTGATACTCTTGTAAAGGGCCATCCAATTTCATATAGCTTTCATAAGCTTGTTGCCTTTTATTGAAGATATGTTCATAAACAAAATCATTCCATATTTTTTCAAAGCTATCTAAAATTATTTTGTCTCTTACTTCCGATTTAATGTATCTAAATACGATATTTGGTGTTATAAAATAATTTTCGAGCTCATATTTTTTCCAAAATAAAAGCGCAAAATCTTTTTTTCTTTCTATTTCATCCGTTTTTTCTTTCCCATCGCTATCAAAGATGGCGATGCCTTTTAGCTCGGGCACAGCATTTTTCATTATGTCAAAATGATGTCTATGAATCTGTTTTTGTTCATAATTATCGGCAGCGATTCTTGCCAAGTCTTTTTCTAATTCATTGCTTTTCTCCTCAACATCTTGAGTGTAAAAATAGTAAAAAGTGTTTTCAAAAACAGCTTTACAAGGATGATTTATCTTTTTTGCAAAGGCTAAAAGCATATCAATATCGGTGCTACCTTCAACGTAGATAACACTTTTTTTGAGTTTTGCTTTATAAAAATGTTCAATCCCGTACTGCTTAATAAAGGCACGTATTTGACCCGATGGATTGTGTGTTAAATCAATAATATCACTACCCACTATTAAAGTGAGGTTATTTTGCGCTTCATTTGAAATGACTTCAGAATGTGTTGCTATAATAATTTGATTGCCATTTTCTTCAGCTAAATGTTTTAATAAAGCAAAAACTTGGCGCTGCCTCAATAGTTCTAAATGAGCATCGGGCTCATCTAACAATAGTATTCCATTTTTATTGGAAAATAAATAAGTAATTAATAAAAGTATTTCTTGCTGACCTCTGCCACTTAAACTAATATCTAATCCGTTGGCTTTTCCTTTGATTGAAGGCGTATTATACTTTAATTCAACTGTTCCATTGGCTTCAACAAATAGGGGGATTTGTAGTTGTACGTCAAATAAATCATGCATCAAATCACATACTTTGAGCCAATCGGTGGCATTATTTTCATAGATTTTATAGCACAAGTTAATCAAAATTTCTGATGTTTTGCCTTGTCCGATATAAGTGTCAATAGCACCTTTTTGTAATAAAAACTCTTGACTCGTAATGCCTGACATAGGATATAGTATTTTAACATCAAGTCCTGACGCAAATTCTAATAAACCCTCAATAAGCATTGTTTCTTCTGAGGGATACATATAAACCACCTCTGAATTGTAATATTTCATCACTAAAGTACAGGCTTCTTCTTTTCCTCTGAAAAATAAACCAACAGTAATTTTTATTTCAATATTATCTTTTCCTTGTCTTGTCTTTATATTATTCCAAAAATACTTTACTTCTTTTACAGGCACTTGAGTTATCAATAATCTATTAAGACCGACACCTACACTTTTTTGAATCTTAATGTTTTTCTTTTCTTGATACCAATTTTTAATTCCTTGATTCCACAAAGCAAGTGCTTGTAAAATAGTTGTTTTTCCCGAATTATTTGGCCCAATAATTACACTTGGTTGCGCTAATTTTAAATCGTTTAAATGATCAAATGATTTAAAATTTTCTAAAGAAATATATCTAATGATATTGCTCATTTTTTCTAATTTTTTTAATTGTGGCAAATCTAATTAAGTGTTTTCATAAAAAAACTTGAAAATGCTTGTTTTTCAAAGGTTTTTATGAAAATACTGAGGGGGTATCCTCTCCTAACCAATCTCCACCCGATTAACCGCCTTATTCTTCCGCAATCTTTCAGGTAAATTGTCCATAATTTCTGTCTTCAAAACTTCAATTAATCGCTTCTTCACAAAGGCCCGATGCGTCACCAAACTAATCTCACGCACAGGGGCGGGTGACTTGAAAAAACGCACCGATTGCAACTGTTCTTCATCCATATTGCTGATGGATAATTCGGGTAAAATGGTAATGCCTGATAGTGATTCTATCATGTTTTTAAGCGTTTCGATGCTTCCAGCTTCATAAAACACATTATTTATCATGGAAGTAGCGTTTTTTAATTCACATAAATTTATCACTTGATCTCTCATGCAATGCCCTTCTTGAAGCAAAACCAAACGGTTAATATCAATGTCATTGGCTAATAAATACCGCTTCGAAAGTATCTTTTCGTCGTGTGCCGCATACACTACAAATTCTTCGAAAAACAAGGGGTTTTCAAATAAATCTTTATCGTTAGAAGGCGTTGCCATGATGCCAACATCAAGCGTAGATTGTTTCAGTTTTTGGATGATATTTTCAGTCGTCATCTCTGAAATATACAATTTTACTGAGGGGTATCGCTCCGCCATTTTTTTGACAAAAAGTGGCATCAAATAAGGGGCTAAAGTAGGAATGATAGCGATGCGCAAATCACCTTCAACGGTTTCTTTTTCGACACGCACTATCTCTCGTAATCTTTCTGTTTCGTTTAAAATTAAGCGGGCTTGTTCAATAATTGTTTTGCCAATTTCAGTAGGCACGACAGGTTGTTTGCTTCGATCAAAGATTTTTACAGAAAGTTCTTCTTCCAATTTTTGAATCATCATGCTCAACGTCGGTTGCGTGATGAAACAGCTTTCAGCGGCGGCTGAAAAATGGCGGTGATTGTCAACCGCTACGATATATTCTAATTGTTGTAGGTTCATTGCCATAGATTTTGTCTATGCAAAGATAGATACTATTGTTTTGATTTATGTATTTAAATTGACTAACTTTAACTTTAACAAAATTTAGATTATAACAAAAAATGCTTTTAACACAAACATTAGGTGATATTAACTTACAATGATTTGAGTATTAAAGCATGAAAAAAACTAAATGAAATCACCTACACAAAAGCTCATTTACATTACGAATCGGATGCACATTGCATCCGATTCGTTGTTTTAGGAATGAAAATACTGAGGGGTCTAATCATCATCCTCAACCTCCGACATCTTCACAAACGCTGCACGAACAGGCGCAGGCATTTCCGAATTCAAACCCTTTATAGATTTCCAAAGCACATCATTAAACTCACGTTCAGGCACTGCATCCAATTGTGCTAAGTTGAAATATTTTGAACGACGGCTCAATTCATTGTCCGCCATATTGCGTTCGTTGATATTTGTTTGTGGTTCGATGCTTTTATAAGGTGTAAAATCGGGTGTGCTTGTAAAACAACGCCACATTGGAGTCGCCGCCGCATCATATTGACTCATAGGTGGCAAACCCAAAATCAACTCCATTGTGCGCACCATCGAGCTTGTGGAATACATCGTGTGGTCAATAAAATTCCGCTTCGTATATGGACTCACTACGTAAGCCGTCGAGCGATGTGCATCCACGTGATCAGCTCCGTTTTGCGCATCATCTTCAACAATAAAAACAGCCGACTCTTTCCAAATCGAAGAATTAGACAAATGCTCGATGAAACGACCGACCGCCAAGTCATTATCAGCCACCGATGCTTTGGGTGAATACGCCCCTTTTGACATGCCCGATGTATGGTCATTTCCAAAGCGCACCGTATTGAAATGAGGCACTTGATTTATCGCCAAAAGTGAATCAAAATCATGCGCCCAATCTTGCTCACGACGGATGTCTTGATAGTTCATATCCCAAGCGGAATAGTTGGGGCAAATATGACCTACGAGGGTTTCATAACTCGCCTTTCCGTCATCGGCAAATTCGCCATAAGTGCGGTAACTCACGCCACCTCTTTTACAATTATCCCAAAAGAAACCCGACTTTGGAAACGCTACTTTTCTTTGTCCTTCAAAATCATAATTACCACCTCTACCACCATAGCTTGTCTGCCACGTTTTTTCAACAAAATCATTGGCGTAAGCTGCCATTGTCCAATTGTGACCATCGGCAGATACTTCGGCATCCACATAAAAATTGTCGAAAAGCACATAATCTTTTACTATTTTATGTTGATTCGGCGTAACGCTTTCAGGAAAGAGTAGGAGAGACGTGTCACCATTACCGCCAGGCACATCGCTCAAAATTTGGTCATACGTCCTATTCTCTTTTATGATGTAAAAAACGTATTTTATGGGTGACGCATCGCCTACCCGCATAGGAATTGGGTTGCCTTTCTCCCCCTCAGTATTTAGCTCTTTTTCCTTGGTATAAGGCGTGTTTTCATACGTTAACTTAGAAAAAACAGCTAATTGGGCATCATTTGGGGCATCCATGATGCTCAAAGTGCCTAAGAAAAGTTTGCCAATATACTGCGCAGCACGGTTATCTTCTCGTTTATTAAAAGGACTTGGGCCATCGTGATTGGGCGCAGAATTAAAGCCTTTTCCATTCGT
>JAYTMW010000105.1:0-12568 GCA_043728105.1 Saprospiraceae bacterium
GAGCCGCACGGTGACAAAATGGATGGTGCTAAAAGCAGAAAATATTACTAAAAATTTGCCAACCGTTTTTGAAATGGATCAAAACAAAGGAGGCACTCCGCCCACTAATTTTGACGAAGATAAATCAACGCTCAAAAATTATTTGCTCAAATTTCCAATGAAAAACAACCACGATTTGGAGCTGCATCCCTTTCTTGGTAAAATGACAATTGACCAATTTGGTCGCTTAGCATGGCAACACCTCGACCACCATTTGAAGCAGTTTGGGTGTTGAGTTATTGGTGATTAAGTGATTGGTGATTAAGTGATTAGTGATTAAGTGATTCGGTATTGTGTAATTATGCAATCCCTAATCACCCAATCCCTAATTTCAATTAAGAAAAAGTTAAACTCTGTTAAGACAAAATTAATCCATTTGCATAGCGTTTCAATAATGATTAACTTCGTGGAAATATCATCCAATTTTTGATTAACTTATTGATTATGAAGCAGTTACGGTTGTTTTTCGTTTTTTCAATTAATCTTATCGTTCTCAATTTGGGTCTGGCACAAAACCAGTCCTTCGACGATTTCAATAGCTCTCGCAACGCCCGCCGACAGGCTCGACGTTGCACCGAATCTTTTGCAACCCGCTCGTTTAATCGAGATTACGCCGGGCTTTCTGCCACGAATTATTATCATCTCGAAAAAGAACTGAAAGATTACGTTAAGTTTCGTTGTTTGACCTCCGAACAAGTGCGTCGTTTGGCCATAAATTTTCCGACGGATCGAGAAAAGTACGACTTCTTAATCTATTCGTTCACCTACGTTTTTGACATCGAAAACTACGCTATGACAGGCACAGTTATGGCAAATCGCAACGCTCGAGACGCTTTTTATCGATTCCTCGTCCGTGAAGGTGTACCCGCAGGTGACTATTATACTGACCCTTACGCCAGTGGTTATGCTTATGGTGGCGTGGGCGTACCCCCTCAGTATTACGCTAATCCGAACGGATTAGTACCGCAGCAGAATGTCTATAATCCAAACGTTTACAATAATAACAACAACAATCCTTATGATAACTACCATCCAAATAACCAAAATGGTAACAATCAAAATGGTAATAATCAAAGCGGGAATTACAATAATCCAAATGCCTACAACAATGGCACTTTGAACGCAGGGCCGCAAGGCATCATGTCATATAGAGAATTTGAGGCGTTGAAAGCTCGAATTCGTCAAAATACATTTGATAAAAAGCGGGTTGAAACGGCAAAAAATTTGACCAAGCAAAACGTTTTGAGTTCCAATCAAGTGGTTGAAATTGTGCAACTCATAACGTCCGATAACAATCGTTTAGACTACGCTAAGTTCGCTTACGACTACGTGAGTGATCGAGAGAACTACATGATTGTGGTAGAATCTATGGCTTTTGACTCCAGTAAGAAAGAGTTACAGCGTTATTTGGATGCCAATAGAAAAAGATAAATGTAGCGGTCGATTTATCCACCGCAGTGTATAAGTTGTTGATTTTCAATGAATTATAAAAATAAGAAGCCTCTTTTCTGTTGTGGAAAAGGGGCTTTTTTAATGATGAAAAAAAATACTAAAACGTTGTTCCTGTTTTATATCTTCGCTCAATAAAAAACAAAAAAAATCCAACCAATGAAATTAAGAAAAACAACTTTAATAATAAGCATAACGCTCTCGTTATCAATATTTTACGCCAAAATACTGAGGGGCCAATTACCAAATGATTCTTTGGTGTTGAAAACCGTAAAATGGGAAATCGAAGACCTCGGAGACGACGTGAAATGGCATCATTTCCATTTCAACGAAAAGCAAATATTTAACAGCAACCAGAATATTCACTTCTTAAAATTTAAAAATAAAAGTAAAAAACGCCACATAAAATTTGCAGATTTTGAAGACGATTCCTTACGATTAACGAGCGCATTTGCTAAGCAAAACGGAGCAATAGCGGCAGTAAATGGTTCTTTTTTTAGCGTGAAAGAAGGCTTTGCCGTTGATTTGATAAAGGTAGATGGAAAGGTTTTGGATACCACTGAACTCGTGAAAAGCAAGTTGAGTTTTCATCAAAAATCTGCCCTTGTGATTCATAAAAATACGTTGAAAATACTGAGGGGTGATACCACTGATTTATTTTGGGATAGACATTTGAAACAAAAAAATGTGATGGTTACGGGCCCGCTTTTGATGTATGATGGCAAGCGTGAGCTTTTATCAAAATCAGCATTTAATGACAACCGTCACCCTCGTACGTGTGCTTGTGTCACGCATGAAAATGATGTGATTCTGTTGACCGTGGATGGCAGAACGGCTGAGTCGCAGGGTGTTTCTTTATCTGAATTGTCTTTTTTAATGCAAAATCTCAACTGTAAAGAGGCTATAAATTTGGACGGCGGCGGCTCAACCACGATGTATGTTGCAGGTAAAGGCGTGGTGAATATGCCTTGTGACAATAAGAAATTTGACCACGAAGGCGAGCGAAAAGTGAGTAATATCCTTTTTATTCGTAAGTCAGAAAAATAATGATGTGTCGGGCATTGGATTTATGAAAAACATAAAAATACTGAGGGGCCTCTTTTTCTATGTACACTTTCCTATCTTTAATCCAAATTAAAAAATTAACGTCTTCGCTCTCATGAAAAATCCATTGTTGTTGCTTGTTTTCACGTGCCTATTTTTTTTAAATTGTAAAAAAGAAGTACCTGCTCAACCCATCATTACGCCGCCGATAGTCGTTGATCCTGACTTCGTGCAGTTCGGTACGCCTTTCGCCAATATTCCCGCCACGAAAGATTTGGCGATGTATGAAGTGAACATGCGAGCATTCAGTTCGGAAGGCACTTTTAAAGGCGTTCAAGCACGGCTCGATTCACTTAAAGCATTGGGAATCAATGTGTTATGGTTGATGCCGATTCATCCAATTGGCGTTTTGAACTCGGTTGGGCAGTTGGGTTCGCCTTATTCTGTTAAAAATTTTAAGGAAGTAAACGCCGAATTTGGCACTTTGGACGACCTCCAAACCCTCGTGAAAGAAGCCCATAATCGCAATATGGCGGTCATTATTGATTGGGTGGCGAACCATACGGCGTGGGATAATCCGTGGATAACGGCGCACGATGATTGGTATTCAAAGGACGCTTCGGGTAAAATTACAATCCCCGCAGGCACCAATTGGGCAGACGTGGCGGACCTCAATTTTGACAAACCCGACATGCGTATTTCGATGATAAACGCCATGAAATATTGGGTTTTACGAGCCAATATTGACGGTTTTCGATGTGATTATGCGGACGGTGTGCCTTACGATTTTTGGAAACAAGCCAACGATTCGCTCAAAAATGTGCCGAATAGAAAAATTATTTTGTTGGCAGAAGGCAGCCGCAGCAACCATTTTGCGGCGGGTTTTCAGATGAATTATGGTTGGGATTTCTACGGACAAATTAAAAATACGTATAAAAATAACCTCTCACCCAACACCATTATTGCGTCTCACAATGCTGAATACAACAGCGTAGCAAGCGGTGCAGCCAAACTCCGTTTTACCACAAATCACGACGAATCCGCTTGGAGTGACACGCCGATTAACCTTTTTGGTGGTCAAAAAGGCGCATTGAGTGCCTTCGTTTTGACGGCTTATTTGGGTGGTGTTCCGTTGCTTTACACGGGTCAAGAAGTGGGTCGCCCCGACAAGACACCGTTTTTCAGCCGCAGCCCCATCAATTGGAATTTGAACCCCGACATTGCGACAGAATACAAGCGTCTAATGGCTTTTCGACAAACGAGTAATGCGGTGAAAGAAGGCACATTGGAGTCTTTGAGCGATGCCAATGTGGTGGCGTTTAAAAAGACTTTCCAAACCGAAGAAGTGCTTGTTTTGGTGAACATCCGAAATGCTGTTTCCAACTACACGGCGGCTGCGAGTTTGGCAAATTCGACTTGGAAAAACGCTTTGGATAACACGGCGGTTACGGTTGGTACGCAGGTGAGTTTGCAGCCGTTTCAGTATTTGATTTTGAAGAAATAAGGGGTAAATACTGAGGGGGTAAGCGATGTGCGGAAAATGCTTGGATTAGAATAAGTCGTGCATACCTTGTTTAGGGTAATTTTAAAGTAATTTTAATATAAACTATAAAAAATATTTTTTTTTGTAAATCAGCTATGTATATTTGTTAAAATATTGTTTCAAACACAATTCGCCCTTAATCATTCTATAAACACTTTGACATGCAAAATCTAATCTTTCACATCAGCGAGTCACATCAGCGAGTCACATCAGCGAGTCGTTGTAAATGTATATGCCTTTTTTCTTCCAATATTATTTCTTTCCAATATATTTTTTCACCATAAAAGCATAAGGAGGTCTATGATGTCACCTTAGAAAAATCCCGCATGACGCAAGGCGTTCATACGGGAATGAGAATTCCTATTTTTTAAACAAAAATTCATTAAAAATTCTAAAGCAAAATTATGAAAAAAATTCGTAAAATGCCAAATTTTTTACGGCGTTGGCGGCTACCGATTGGCGTGGCAGCTTTGACGGCTATGCTAACGTTATGGGCTTGTAGAGATGAAGCCTCGACAATTAGTAGTCCAATTGACATGCCTTCGAGTAGCGAGGGGATTGTTCAGTTGAAATATACGGCGGAGATTATGACGCACGTTGAAACGGACGCAAAAAACGGTAAATTGACTGGTTTGGAGGAAATCCAAGCCGTGCCGAATGTCACTCGGGTTCAGACGGCAATGGTGGTTTTTGAAGATGGTACTTGTGATTTGGAGATAAAACAACTTACTCCCAAGTTTCAACCCATCAAATTTAACGACCTTACCCCACCCGATAGGCGACCAAAAGCCGTTGTAACAAGAATTGAGCGCAACGGAACAGCCCACGTGTTTGATAAAGACAACAACGAAATTCAAACCTTCGGGATGCCACAACGCCCCGATTTGAAACAATGGGTTGAGATTTTGAAAAAAGAGACCAATAATGTCAGTTCCTCGGAGTTGGTTTCTTACGTTTTTGGCAACAAAGTCGGTGGCGTGAGAGCCACAATTGCCGAGGCTCGCAAAAACGGTGGCGAAGTTGTGTCCAACAGTGACGGAACGGTTTTCGTAAGAGTGGGTAATCCTTCAAACGGGCTGGGGACGAGAGACGCTACTAAAACGTTCTCTGAAAGTGTAATTGACACGGTACAAAATACCGTAAGGGCGGCGGCTATTTTTGATAAACAAACGAATAAGATGTTGGGCAAAATGGCTTACACCTACAAAGATGTGAATGGTTCAAAGGAACTGACGCATATTTATCAAGAATCCCGTAACCCAAATAGCCCCGCCAACCGTCAACAGAAAGCAATTTCTATTACGGAACTTTCGGGCGTGAGTGTCAAAATCAATCGTTAATTGTTCAACTTTTAAAATTTTTATAAAATGAAAAATATAAAGTTTATAATTGGGATAATGGCCTTGTGTTGGCTACCCCTCAGTATTTATGGGCAAGCGGGGGTCACAAGAGATAGGTCTGTAAATTTTCTACATGGTTTGAATGGTAGGGGTACATGGAATGGGTTTACCACTTTTTTTAGTAACCAAGAGCCTCGACGCATGAATATCAATGAGATGGGTTTTACTTCAAGCGATGGTTTTGACGTAATTTCGGCTGAAGCGAGAGGACAGTCAATTCTTGCTCCCGATGCTATTGCTATTTGTCAAAGTATGGGTGGTGTTATTGCGCGCCGTATTGATAGAGTAGCCACAACAAATAGTACACCTTCTTATGGTGGTATCATTACAGTAGGCTCGCCCTTAGATGGTGCACCCGTTGCTAACTCCGTCTCAAACGGAGATGTTGGTCGTGCATTAGGAGACGCTAATTATGCACTTTTTAGAGGGCCTCTTGCATCTATCGGATGGGCCAATTTTTCAGTGCAATTTTTTGGTAATGCTTTTGGCGCATCTTTTTTACCTGAGTTTCTAAGTGGATTAACATCATTAGGTAATAGCCCTGCCACTTTAAATGACCTAAAAGTAGGTGGTACAGGCATTGAGTTTGACAAAAATGCGGCTCCTACCAATACGCCCAAAATCAGCATTTGGGGTAACGAAGATAGCCCAACGCATTGGAATATTCTTGATGATAGTAAGCCGAGTGGGTTAAATTTTTTAGATGCAATCGGAGGAATTCCTACTGCTGCTGACGCTTTGGGCTACGCTTATTTAGCCATAGGCATAACATATACAGTAATTGCCGCTATTAATTGGTACAATCCGTATGGATGGTATAGTGCCTACGCTGCTTACCAGTGGTATGCTGGTTATGATTGGATAGCCAATGATTCCGAGCGCATCTACAACAACCTCATCGGCTCTGATATGATAGTTCAGCAATGTTATCAGTATCCAACACTCATTTATACATACCCTGATGAGTGTGATGATATTCCGAGCAGATGGAGAAATTGCAGGCCCACGGTGCAAACTGTTATGGCTACTGCTTGCGTGCAAGTTCACAACAACGGCATCAGCGATGCCTTCATCCCCGCCGTTTCGCAGCGAGGGGATGGTAGCCGAAGTTGGAAAGTGGGCAGTCAGACCGTGCCTACTCGGGAGGCGATGCATACGAATCATAAGGAAGAGTTGCAGCCTGAGAGTCCAGAGATGCGGGCGATTTTTGATGAAATATTTAGAGCTGAACCTGGTTCAGAAATCAATCCTGTTTTTCAAATAAATAGAAGATAAACTATGAAGGGTTCAATCCATTACGTTGCAATTTTGATATTATTTGCAGCGTGCAGCAAAGATGAAAGCCTAAAGGATAAAGATGGGGTCGTGATTTCACGGCCCCACATTTGGGTGGCTACCGTGACAGATGATAACGAAAGAGCTATCAACTTTTTTGTGAAAAGAACTATAAGCTACGATAATAGTGTCTTATTAGGTGCAAGAAAGCAAGGTAAAACTCTATTAAGAATGATAAGTTTAAAAGATGGAAGTTCAAAATGGGAGTGGAACGATTTTTTTAAATATTACACTTCATTTTGGATTGATTATCATTACAAAAATCAAAATGAATTGACTTTTTTTGATGAAAATGTTCTCTATAAAATTGATTTAGTATCGGGTAAAACTATTTACAGGAAGAATCAATCAGAAAATTATGGAATATCTATCAATGGAATTGAAAATTTAATATTTGCAACGTACTTAATTGATAATAACGGTGCTTTACGAGGCGGTGGTTACGTTGTTGCCGTTGACAATAAAAATTTAGAGACCATTGATAAGTTTAAACCAAAATATGATACAACTCGAAGCGTATCTTTTGAAAGTGGAGGATATTCTTACAGTGGTTATGGTGTTCCAGTCAAACAAAACAATGAAATATTGGTAGCTATAAAATCTAATGATCCTTCTCCTTCACAAGGAGTTCAAGGTAATCAATGGTTAGGACTTTATAATTATACGAAAAAGGAATGGGTGTATGAACGTGAAAAAATACATGAAGAAGGCGGTGGTGCAGGCTTTATTTTTGTGGATAAAGATAAAGTTTTTACACAAGGACTTGCTTGGGTAGGGTGTCATGATTTAATGACAGGCACCAGAAAATGGAAGACTTCGATTCCAAAAGGAGGTATCCATTTATCGGCGGGGCTTTTGGTTGCTAACGATAAGGTTTACGCAAATTCAGACGATGGACAATTGGCATGTATTGACGTTTATTCGGGCAGAATACTATGGCAAATAAGGTCTTCGGGAACAAGTAAACCGTTAAGCTACCTCAACGGAGTCGTCTATTTCGTCGGCGGTGGCGATGGTAAACTCCACGCCGTAGATGCCGAAACGGGTGAGTATTTATGGAAGATAGCATCACCCGATTTGGGCAAAAATAAATCGGCGGTTTTTAGTGGTATGTGCGCCGTAGTGCCAGGCGTAGGCAGCGAAAAAGGTAAAATAGTGGTTACTAATGGGCTTAATGCCTTTTGTTACGAGGCAATTAGATAAAAAAGAGTTAAAATACTGAGGGGCCGCCCGTTGCGGCTTCCTCATTTTTTCAAACACTTAAAAATATTTCAAGCATGAAAATGACTAAATTATTACTTTTAGCAGTTTGCCTATCCATGTCAAGTTGCTGTTGCAATGATACGACGGGTATTGATTTACATTTAAGTCCCAGTATTAAAAATAGCCTCCCATATAAAAATGGACAACAATTCACCTTTATAGATTCTGCAACGAATAAAAAAATATTGGTTAATTGTACTACAAGTTCAAAATATGAATCATTTAAATGTTATAATGGATTTCCAGCTGGTAGCTGCAATTGTCACGAAGATGAATATGAAACCTATACCATTCAATTGACATCACCCGATTCAGTTATTCAAGTTCAACTTAGAATGACTACAAATGGTACTGTAAATAGAGATAATAAAGATTCATCTCATGTATATCTATATTTTAGCTCGAAAGATTCTTCATATATACGTTCAGTAAATATTAAAGTAAATTATGATGGGAAATTTCAATGTGAAGGGAGAGACCCATTAAATTGTTGAGAAAAAAAACTTACAGATAATCTTCCTTTTAAAAATTTGTTTCAATTAACAGAAGAATTTGTTAATAATGTTAAAAAAAATTATATTAAAAAATTGTATTTTAATAACACGGAAGGTATAGTTAAAATGAACTACAAAAATGGGAAAACGTATTACTTGCAACAATAAAAACGAATAAATAAGGCGAATACTGAGGGGTATTTACCTTTAATTTCTTCACACTAAAAATAAAACAACATGAAAATCATATACTTTTGCTCAATCATCCTTTCTATTTTATGCCTTCAAGGCTGCGATACCTACGGCCCGGCCTCTTTCTTTCAAACAACAAAAATCATGGAAACACCTTTTTTCAATGGTGAAGATACGAGTAGTTATTACGTGACGGGGCGTTATAGTGGGGGCGTAAAATACCAACCCAATGACAATAATCATTCAGGTGCGTTGAGTTTTCATTATAGCAAAGTGAGTGATAAAAATATGTGGTCTCGGAAGTGGCAAAAACGACAATATAAGCACTATGCTATTGGTGGATTTGGTATGATAGGGCAATATAACTTAAAGGATAGTGTAAACTTGGGCTACCATACCTTTGGTATTAGAGGAGAAATGGGCAATCATTTGTATTCTAAAGACAATAATACTGATTTTAGTTTCACCATGAACCTCGGTAGAAGCTATGAAAATGGTAGTTATTATGATTTTAGAAGCGATTTTGAAGCAAAAAACAATGGTAATTCAAACTATGTAGCTTACAAATGGTCAACGGATTGGGGTTTCCGTTGGGGTATAAAGCACCGTTTTGAAAATTATAAAATTGTCAATATGAGCTTGGGGCTAAATTGGAGTATAAACAACAATGTAATCCCTCATTTTTATGCAGATGCTTCTTATCAATTAAATAAGCAATTTAATATCAACCTCAATTATGTCTTTTTGCCTAAATCTAAAAGAGATAATACCAAATCTCTGATTAATTTCGTCAATTTAGGTGTTACTTATGGATTTTAGAGGGAAATACTGAGGGGGTCGCACAAAACGACCCCTTCATTTTTAATTTCTGGAACAACCTCCCACTTTTTCTAAATCCAAACAAAATGTTAAACACAAAATATTTTAACACAAATATTTTTATTTTAAATAAAATGTTTTAAATTTGAGCCAAATTATAACATACTATTATGGCTGAAAATTTTACCGATACACTACGCATATACCCCTCTTTGCGCCTTGAAACGTTGTTTATTCCTTTCTATAATGCTGTTTTAGCGGGCTTCCCTTCCCCCGCCGACGACTACATGGAGGAAAAATTGGACTTAAATCGGTTTCTGATTAAAAACCCTTCTTCAACATTTTATGTCAAAGTAGAAGGGGCTTCCATGATTGGGGCGGGCATTTATCCCAAAGATGTTTTGATTGTGGATAGGTCGCTGACGGCGAAACACAACGACATTGTCATCGCTTTTTTGGGCGGCGAATTTACCGTAAAACGCCTAAGTTGGCAGTCCGAAAAAGTCTTGCTTATGCCCGAAAACCCAAACTATAAACCGATTGATATTACGGGGACAGATTGCCAAATTTGGGGCATCGTCACCTACGTCATTCATAGCCCAAAACACCAATGATGCTCTACGCTTTGATGGATTGCAACAATTTTTACGCCTCCTGCGAGCGTGCTTTTCAACCACAATTGGTCGGAAAACCCATCGTTGTGCTGTCAAATAATGACGGTTGTGTGATTGCTCGAAGCAACGAAGCGAAGGCTCTGAAAATAGAAATGGGTGTGCCTTTTTGGGAGATAAAAAAGCTGGTAAAGGAGCATAAAATTCACGTTTTTTCCTCCAATTATCCGCTTTACGGTGACATGTCGGAGCGCATTATGAACATCGCAAAAGACCATTGCGGCGATGTAGAAATCTATTCCATTGATGAATCTTTTTTGAAGTTCGAGGTGTCTGAAAAGGCAGTAGAAAACACCTGTAAAATCCTCCGTGCGAAGGTCTTGCAAGGCACGGGCGTACCCGTTTCCATAGGCATTGCGCCGACTAAAACGTTGGCGAAAATTGCGAATCATATTGCTAAAAAACGGCTAAATACTGAGGGGGTGTTTATGATGAAAAATGCAAGCGAAATTGACATCAGTTTAGCTGATTTTGAGGTAGGCAAAGTATGGGGCATTGGTCGTGCTTATCAAAAAACCTTAGCGAATTATGGCATTCTGACCGCTTTTGACCTTAAAAATGCTTCTCAAACGTGGATTAAACAAAAATTTGGGG
The DNA here is from genome assembly GCA_043728105.1 of Saprospiraceae bacterium. Classification (GTDB taxonomy): domain Bacteria; phylum Bacteroidota; class Bacteroidia; order Chitinophagales; family Saprospiraceae; genus JAAFJT01. Next base: position 10,844 of record JAYTMW010000105.1, read on the forward strand.
TCGTGATGTTGCGCACCGTGAAGGAGCTAAACGGCATCCCTTGTTTGGCCTTAGAACCGCCCGTGGTGAGCCGTCAAAACGTGATGGTGTCACGCTCTTTTCGCAAAGATGTGTACGCCCTTTCGGAGTTGACGGAAGCCCTCTCCGTGTATGCCACTCGCTTGGGCGAAAAGCTGCGACAATACAAACAAACCACGGCTCAATTGACCATTTTTTTATGGACAAATCCACATAAAAGACTCACGTTTGACGCTAAAATTTATTTCTCCGAAACCATAAAATTGCCTTACGCCACGTCTGATACAGCGATGCTGATTCACTATGCTTTGATGGTTCTGAAAAAAATCTATCAACCAAAACTCAACTACAAAAAAGGCGGCATTTTAGCCCACGATTTGATGCCCGAAAATGCCACGCAAGGCAATTTATTTGAATCCATGGACACCGCTTTACGCCACAAAACCTTGATGGGCGTGATGGATAGTTTGAATAAAAAATATGGCAAAGAGACCTTGCAAATGGCCTCGTGCGGGGTGCAACATACGTGGTCGAGACAGGCGCAATTTTGCTCGGCGGGTTATACGACTAAGTGGGGGGAGATTTTGCGGGTGAAATAGGGGGAAATACTGAGGGGGTAAAATTGTGTATCAAGATCCGTTCTAAAACCCGTGCTACCGCTCCTTAGCGGTGACACGGATTGTTACAGCCGCTAAAATTGTCAAAGAGCCATTTTTTTAGAACTAAATCACCAATCACTAAATTACCAATCACTCTTCCCCCCAACGATAGCTTTTCAAATCAAAACCCGCCAAGTCCAAAACTCTATCAATCACCGTGGCGGCAAGCTCTTCAAAAGTCTTTGGACGACTATAAAAACTCGGCGACGCAGGGCAGATAATTGCGCCCGCTTCCGTCAACGTTTTCATGTTGTTGATGTGGATAATACTGAGGGGTGTGTCTCTCGGAACGACGATGAGGCGGCGGCGTTCCTTCAAAATCACATCTGCGGCACGGGTCACCAAATCGTTGGAAAGCCCCATAGCCATGCGAGCCATCAAGCCCATTGAGCAAGGGCAAACAATCATTGTTTCGTATTTGGCGGATCCGCTGGCGAAGGGTGCCATGAAGTCCATTTTTTCATACAACTTAAAACTTGAAGGCAACTCCTCAGTATTAAACGGTGCGTCTAACTCATATTCCCAATTGTAGCGAGCATTGTCACTCATCACAATGCCGACAGCTTCTACTTGATTTTGCATCAAAATGAGCTTATCCAAAAGCACTTTGGCATAAATTGACCCACTTGAACCGCCAATGGCGATAATTATTTTTTTCTTCATCTGAAATTTTAAGAAATATTTAATTAAACTATCACAAATCAAGGTTGCAATTTTAAGATTAAACAACGAATTTTGGAGCTAAATTTGCGTATTGCGTCATGAGTATTGCGTATTATACGCAATACGCACGACTCACGCCGCAAACTTCGTCTTTTCAAACAAAAATAAAAAAATCACGCATGAAAAAAATTCTTTTGCCCTCAATTACTCTTGTAACAATGCTGTTGCTTGTTTCTGCCTTCACTTTTTTAAAGAAAACGCCACCTGCTGTTGAAAAAGTAAAATGGCTTACTTGGCAAGAAGCCGCTGAGTTAAACAAAAAACAACCAAAAAAGATTTTGGTTGATGTTTACACGAGCTGGTGCGGCTGGTGTAAGGTGATGGA
>JAYTMW010000106.1:0-7416 GCA_043728105.1 Saprospiraceae bacterium
CTTGAGGTTTAAAAACAACCGTTTCATGGTTGATTATTGTGTTTTTTGTTGCAATTGCAGCAAAGGAATTGTTCGACAAAAAAAGCATAAGGCATAATGTCAAAAGATTGAATAGATTTTTAAGTTTCATTTACATTAATTTTTGAATTGTTATTGAAAAAATTTTTAAAATTATGTTTTGGGGTAAAATACTGAGGGGTATCTTTAAAAATGAAAACACAAACCAACTTCATCCGGGTTCTTCAAATTAAGTTGGAAGGAATTGATGAAAGATGTTTTGCCTTTGCCTTCATTGTAGATATCAGCCGCTTTTTTGAAATTTTTGATAGCACTTGCATCAATGATAAAACTGATAATACCGACACCCAAACCAATGCCTCCTCGGGTATAGTTAATAGGTTTGCTACTTATAGCTGATCCAATTTCCCAACCGATTAATGCGCCACCTACGAAGCCCATTGATGTTGAAAACACGTTGGCTGTACGTCCTTTTTTAAAGGCTTCGTATGCCTCGGGATTTTCTTTCTTAAATTTTTCACCCGCTTCACCTTGAGACAAAGTTTGACTCATGTATTCATACTTTGCACCCCAAGTGCCTTTTTTAAAAGTCATTGTGCTTTTTTGAGAAAAACACTCATTTTGAAGGGAAAAACTAAGGAATAGCACTAAAAATGTTACTTTTTTCACGCTGTTTAGATTTTTTAATATGATGAGAATTATTTAAAATTTTTAAATTAGAAGTAAAATACTTAGGGGCCTCCTCAAATCGGCAATTGTTTTTTAGGGCGAATATGTGCCAATTCACCTCTGAATTTTGATAAAATATTATTTAATTCGCCTATGCTTTGAGTATTTTTCACCAAATGATAATACAAGTTTCTTTTCATAACTGCTTTTAAATCAAAGCACCAAAACATTGACATCAGAGGATTAATCCAGAGGTCACTGCCTTTTGTTCGACTAATAGTTTGGTGATTACCATATTCACCTTCAATAGCACTAACTATTGAATTTGAAACGATACTTTCCAAGCCTTTCATTTGGTCATTCGCATATTTTACGGCCTCCAAATATCCTTGCACTTCTGACATTTCTTTTAAAGCACTGAAAGCACCTAAAAAACCGCCATCTTTTGATAAAGTGGCTACATTTTCTAAGAAATGATAGTGCGAAACACCGTGAAAATGATCTACGCCAAAGCCTATACACACGAGAAATTTCTTAGGAATATCGGACTTATACACCGCCGACATTGAGGTAATATCTTCCTGAGGCGTACCCAAACCTTCTTCATCACCAAACATCAAACTATCTGTTCCGCCATCTACCAAAATGACAGCATCGAAATTGTAACGTTTATTCAGTCTTTTATACACTTTATTTAATGGTTCTACGCCTACACGGTCAAAAGCATAAACATCAACGTTTTCACCATTTAGTTCAAACCATTTTTTCAAATATTTTTCGGGAAAATAATTTCTGCCACTTCTATCAATATTATTGCTTCTAATTTCATAGCAATGTGGGAACCCTACTTTTGCGTTTGTGTCAGATAGCCAAGTAAAAGAGTAATTAGCTATAACCACTTTTTTACCCATATTTTTTAGAGCAAAATATATGGGAATACCTGCATAAATATCGAAACCACCGCCTGCACCTGCAAGCAAAATGGTTTGGCCTTCTTTTATTTGGTCAAAAAAAGGAAGTGTGTTAAGGTTGAACATATTTAGTATTTTTTTTAATTAGGATTCATTGGATTTGAAAATATTTATGGGTCATTTTCTAATCATAATTTTACCAACATAGTATTTGTCAAAATCCTTAAAATTAAGAAAATAAAGACCATTTGGTAAATGTGACAAATCAATATTTTGCGAAGCTGAAAAATTTGAAATCACATAAGATTCTATTACTTCTCCGATTATATTAGATACTTTTAATTTGATTTCTTTGCTCTTTAATTCTTTAAAGTTTATTTCAATTTTACCCGTTGTTGGATTTGGGAAAAAATTAATTTTTTCTACTTCGTTATTATTTTCTTTACTACTTGAAATTAAAAAAGGTTTTAGATAAGAATACAAGTCAAATTTAGCTACACCAGAACGTCTCCAACGCCACTTTCTTAAAAAGTTTCTCTGACTTCCAAGAGGGAAATATTTTCCTGTTGTTGACACAGATGCTATCTCATAACTATTTGATAGCACAAGATTTCTATTAAGAGTGGGATAGTAAAACTTGCCTACGGTTTCAAGTTTTGAATTATAAACACTGAAAAAGCCATCGCTTGCTAACATCATAAATTCTTTGAAAAAATAAGTATCATGATAAGTTTGATTGATTGATGTGTATTTTAGGGTATTAAAATCTTGGTCGAAAGATTCATATTTTACGCTGTTGCTAAGTTGATACCTCGCAACAAAATTACCATTCGTTAATGATTCAAATTTATCCATTTTTTTATCATAATCAATTTCAAAAATTAATTTTGAGGTGTATTCTCCGTTATAGTTAATTTTGATAAATAATCGGTAGGTTTTGACATCAAAATCTCGTAAGTGAATGTAAAATTCTCCTGTTAACTTATGTATAGTTGGAATCATCTCCGTACTACGATTAGAATATCCGTGTAGTAATGGAATTTCCTTTATCCATGTTTTAATATTGTCTTTAAACTGAGTAACTTTCAATTTATTATCTTGTACACTTGTATGATACACTATTGTCATACCTTCTTTTTTCGATGTAAAAAATTTTAAATTATTACTTAACTCTGAAATATCATTATATACATTATTGGTTTCAATGCTTGATACAATTTGTAAATCACTGTTTATTCTTACAATTTCGGAGTATCCGTATTTTGTGCCCCAAAACTCATTTTTGATAGTATCGGTATGAAGTCTATAAAACGTAAATCCTAAATATTGTTTTAAAATTAGATTACCATTCGAATCTATCTTAGAAATTCCCTCGTTTGAAACTAAGTATATAGATCCAGCATTATCTGTAAATCCTCGCTCATTATAAGGCACATTGTCTGGTATATTATTGTTAGAACTTACTAAATTTGTAGTTGACTTATTCCACTTTAAATTACCGTGTTTATCAAAACAAACCAAATAAGCTACACCTGTGTTTTCATCAGCATCAATCTTTTCTGAACTATAACCAAATATATTTCCTAAGTTATCAATACTTAAGGGGGTGAAATCTGCTAAAGAAGTTCCGAGGTCAGAATAAGTATAAAGCCATTGTCGTTTAAAATCATTTTTACTGATTTTTTCGATGTAAAAATCATTTTCGGTTCTTGTGCTCGATGTTTCAAGCTTATATTGTAAAAGAGTTCCACCAATTATTAGTGATGTATCGGATGTTGACAAAATATTAAAGTCACTTATATAGGCAAAAAGAGGGGCTTTGAAATCATAAATTTGAGAAATATTTAAGGAGTCACTCAATTCCGATAAATAAGGCTTATCATTCTGATAAAAAGTCATGAATAACTTTTTATCAACTAAATGTATAGAATGAAAGACAATTGGGTTCTGAATATTACTGAACAATTGTTGATTAATAAGCTCACCCTTTTTATTGTATTCAAAAACGAAAGTACCTTCTAATCCATCATCTAAATAACCACTTACAATAAAAGTTGAATCTTTAATGATGACATCTCTTGCTTCATATTGTTTATTTTTTGGAGAGTTAGTGACAAAATTTACTTTGCCTGTGTTTGAAATTTTAAAAAATTTAAACTCGCTATGTCCAGCATTAGCTACACCGATAAAATTTCCATCTTTATCTGCGTAAGTTCTTGTTTCAAGATTTGAGATATTGAAACTATCATTTGATATTTTTTTAGTTTCCAAATATGTGTTGGTTGAATCTACCGTTACAATCGTATATTCATCTCTAACTAAACTTTCATTATATTTTTTATTTAAAAAATCTAATGTTCCATTCGTTCTGAAATTAAAGCTGACTACATTCGGTTGATTGGCTGACGCATCAAAAATGGTATGTTTTTTTTCTGAAATAATTTGACCTGTTTTCGAAATTTTAAAAACAGTTGTGGGTTTTGTTAAAAAATTATCTGTGGTATAACCAATATTCAAGTTATCTTGACTATCCAATTTTGCTATAAAAGAAGATATTCCTAAATCACCATTAATTCTATCACTTAAATTTATTTGCCATTCAAGTTTTCCTGTTTTGCTTAGTTTGAAAACAAACGCTGCACCTTCAAACAAAGCATATTCATACTCATTAGCATAAAACCCCGTGACATAAATACTGTTATCTTTTCCAATAAAGACATTTCGAGGTGTATCATAATCAAGATCTCTTGATGATGTAAATCTGTACTCCCAAAGCAACTTTTTATCTGTTGTAAGTTTTTGAACCACAACATCAGCAAAACTTGAATCTCGCTCTCCAAAACCAACTGCAATAAGATTGTTTTCACTATCTTTCAAAAGACTCAAAAGTTCGTCTCGGCTTGTATGTTGGTGATTGCCAAAGTTGTTTTGCCAAATTGGTGTTATATCAATTCTTTGACCATTTGTTTTTGGGCTCAAAATCAATAGTAAAAGAAAAATGAGTATGAGTTGTTTAAACATATTAAAAGGTTTTTTATTTTTATAAATTTGAAAAAGAGTATCGAATAACTTTCGTTAATTCGACACTCTTGAAATTTTAACAATATTTATAACATCACCGTATCCATCACAGCAATCGTAACCGTCTCATTAGCGGCAACATGGTGTTTTTCTCCATAAATCATCACTTCCGAAGCCGTTGCGCTCATATTTCTAACCGAAACGTCTTTTCTATCAATTTTAACTTCCAAACTCGCTCCTCTAAATCGCACTTTGAAGGCGATAGATTTCCATGCTTTGGGCAAATACGGATTGAATTGAACCATATCATCATATACCCTCATGCCGCCAAAACCTTTCACGACTGCCATCCAAGTACCCGCCATGGATGTAATGTGCAAGCCGTCCTCGGTGTCGTTGTTGTAATCGTCTAAATCTAAGCGACTTGTGCGGAGATACATCTCATAAGCCTTATCAAAATTACCGATTGAACAACCCAAAATGGTATGCACACAAGGCGAAAGGCTCGATTCATGCACCGTGCGGGGTTCATAAAACTCAAAATTGCGCTTGATTGTGGCTTTATCAAAATGTTCTTCAAATAAATATAGACCTTGTAAAACATCCGCTTGCTTGATGAACGGCGACCGCAAAATCCTATCCCACGACCATTTTTGATTCAATGGACGATCTTCTGGGCGCAAATCTTTCACGGTAATATTTTCTTTATCCATGAAATTATCTTGCTGTAAGTAGATACCCAATTCTTTTTCTTCGGGCAAAAATATTTTAGTGCAAATGTCTTTCCAACGAGCCGTTTCTTTGGTTTCATCAAATTTTAGACGCTTCAAAGCCGCCAAATACTGAGGGGCCCCTTCCGTCGATTTTACGTATTCCAAAGCCTCCATCGCATATTCCATACACCATTTTGCGGAGTAACTTGTGTACCAATTGTTGTTGATATTGTTCTCATATTCGTTAGGGCCCGTTACGCCGTGCATTACATATTGATTGCGCATGGATGACCAATGCACCCGCTGCGCCCAAAAACGAGCGATGCCCACTAAGACCTCCAAACCGTACTCAGCCAAGTATTTCTTATCACCTGTGTAGCGCACATAATCGTAAATGGCGAAGGCTATTGCGCCATTTCTATGAATTTCCTCGAAAGTGATTTCCCACTCATTATGACACTCTTCACCGTTGATTGTGACCATCGGATAAAGTGCTGCACCGTCGGTAAAACCAAGTTTTTGAGCGTTTTCAATCGCCTTTTGTAGGTGTTTATGACGATAAACCAACAAATTGCGGGATACTTTTTCTTCGGCATTCGCCAAATAAAAAGGCAAACAGTACGCCTCGGTATCCCAATAAGTTGACCCGCCGTACTTTTCGCCCGTGAAACCTTTTGGCCCGATGTTCAAGCGTTCATCTTCGCCCGTGTAGGTTTGGTTGAGATGAAAAATATTGAAACGGATGCCTTGTTGTGCTGCAATATCACCTTCAATCACGATGTCCGATTTCTCCCATTTTGCTTTCCAAGCCGCTTCTTGTTGTGCCAAAGCAAGTTCAAAACCTTTCTTTTCAATATTTTTGATAACTTCTTGGCAGTTTTTTAGAATATCTTTTTTAGTATGATTTTCTGAACTCAAAACCGCCGCATATTTTACAACCGTCACTTCATCACCTTTTTTGACGTTCAAATCAACGGTGCAAGCGGCATATTTATCACGCTTTCTTCTAAATGCTTCAAATTCTTCATTTTCGACACCATTTATATAAAGGTGAAATTTCATGCCTGTAGCCACGTGAAACAACGTTTTTTTGGTTTCAGCTACCACATAACATTGGTTGTTTTTGACCAATTTGGTGACTTCATTCCAAAATTTTTCATCCCAATTCGTATCTTTATTCGTAATATCAGCGTCAATTGAAGGTGTTATAGATAGTTTTCCAGAAAAATCAACGCATTTTACGGTGTATTTTATCGCTCCACATTCATCATCCACGATGGAACAAAAACGGACGGAATGAATTTCAACCGTCTTGCCGTTTACCGTAGTCGCTTTGGCTTTGCGGGTCAAAACACCTGTTTGCATATTCAGTTCACGATAAAATTCTGATACTTGACACTTTGCCAAATCCAGCATTTCGCCGTCAATTTCTATATCAATGCCAATCCAAGATGGGGCATTCAAAACCTTGGCAAAATATTCAGGATAGCCATTTTTCCACCAACCCACTTTTGTTTTATCGGGATAATAAACGCCGGCCACGTAAGTCCCTTTCAAGGTATGACCCGTGTAAGTTTCTTCAAAATTAGCCCGCTGACCCATGCGACCATTGCCCAACGCACACAACGATTCTGAGACTTCGTTTACTTCGGGTCTCCATTTGTCTTCAATAATTTTCCACGGGTCGTGAATGATGTAATCTTTCATTTTAATCAGTTTTTAATAAAATTCTTAGTTTAACTGTTTGATAATCAATGGTTTACGATAAAAATACTGAGGGGTTGTTAATAAATAAAAAGACGATTGTGAGTCGTCTTTTTATTTAAAATTCAAAAATGAATGCAAATATAGGACTATGTAACGAGCAAATAATAAATAGGTCTTTTTTTTGAAACACATACGAGACACATAGGACACATAGTTTTTAGCAGCAATTCCTTACATGGAAAAAATAGAACCACAGATAACACAGATTAAACAGATTAACGCTGATTTTTTCTGTTTTAACTAAAAAATCATGTTTAAATCAAAAGAAATCACTGAAAATCAGTTTAATCAGTATCATCTGTGGTTCTATTTTTTCC
>JAYTMW010000107.1:0-9115 GCA_043728105.1 Saprospiraceae bacterium
TCACGTGGCATCAAATCAGCAACTGTTACGTGACGCATAGCTGTTGTACTTGAAGGCGCAGGCGTGAATTTTAACTTGAAACGAACGTTACTACCCGCCGCTACTGATGTAGAAGAAGCATACGTTGCACCATTGTCTTTACTCACTGTTTTATCCAAATTGAAAGCCGCTGTACCCACTACATTCACATATTCTACGTTAGAATTTTGGGCTGTAACATTGCCACCACTGATAGCGAAATAGTTTGGAATGTTACCAATGCAAGCGGTATCTTTTACTTTTACATCAAATTCAAGGTAGTAGTAAGGCACACTAAAATTGCCATAATTGCTACAATAAATATAAAATAATGTTTGGCAAGATGCTGGAATCGTAGGCAAACCAAAAGTTAATGTTTGACCCGATTGACTGAAAGTAACACCCGGCAAAGCCGTTGCACCCGAAGGCAAAGTAGGGAAAGTAGAACAAGCACCATTATATGTACTGGTTGTATAGTATAAAGGATTACCTACGTATTGTAAATTATTATCTAAAATATCACTAATTGAAGCACCTGTAATCGCTTGACCGCCAATGTTTTGTACTCTTAAACGATAACGGAATGTTTGACCCGCTGTATATGATGTTTGTTTGTTACAAACCTCTTTCCAAATACAAGCCTGTGCCGCAGGTGCAGCCACCACAAAAGGCGCACATGATTGAATTGGTGTTGATAAACCCGTGTAAGTTACTGTTGCACAATTGTTTATGGTTGAGCCGACTGTTGCACCCGCAGGTATTGTAAAATTCACTTGAACAAAAGCACAAGCACCTGGTGCTAACGAACCCGCATACGTTGCTGTCATTACATTCGTTCCTGAAATTGAAGACGTTACACCCGCACCATTTGAAGTAGAATAACCTGTTAAAGTTGCAGGTAAATTATCTGTAATAGTCATGCCCGTAATTGGCAAAGTACCTGTGTTGCAAAACTGAATCGAATAGTAACCGCCACAACCAGGCTGCCCTGTTGTGTAAGCATATTTTCCAAAAGAACCTTGCGTATATCCTTTAATTTCTACGCAAGTTGAATTACTCGTTTGATTAAATGTACCGCACGAAGGCTGAGGAGAACCTAAACTGCCCGACAAAGTAGCATTATTAGTTATTTGAGAACCCAACGGAAAAATAGCCCGTGGATACAATACACTGATATTGCAACATTGAGAATTATAAGGCGGCGAAACAGAAACATTGCCAACATTCCACGTAATGGTATTGCCTGATTGCGTCGCACCGCAAGTTGAACTTTGCAAAGTTGCACCCGCAGGAAGCACATCCGTCACAACGCCACCCACCAAATTCAATTGACCATTTGTGCCGTATATTTTTGAGACACAAATTTGATATGTAATTACTGAATCCAGCGTCACACGTGGGCAAGCACCACCTTGATACGCTGCACCGACGACGTATTTACTGATTTGCCACGGATTAATTGCCGTTGCCGTGGTGTTTACGAAACCCGTGCATAAATCTGCATTACCCGCTGGTGATTTGCCAATTAAACAAACACGGTTGCGAACCATTGTACCATTACAAGTTGTGCCAATCGGAAAATTAACAACAATGCTAATCGATCCAGAACAACCCGAAGTGACCGACGGAAAATTCAGAGCCAACGTACCACCGCCGCCAACTGTTGGTGTAGAAGTGGTCGTCATCGTGCCACAAACCGCACTCACCGAATGACTTTGGTATTGAAGCCCCGCAGGAATAGCGTCTGAAATGGTTACACCCGTTGACCCCGCAGGGATAGAAAAATAAATGGTGTAAGAAAATGTTTGACCCGAAGCAATGGTTGTGTCACTCACAACTTTTTTCAAAAAAAAGCCATTCATGTTGGCTTCGGAAACATAAGATTGAGCAATGGAAAAGCCTTGAACGAAAAAGAGGAGGAGCGTAATCATAAGGCTTTGAAATCGGAAACTTTTGGAACTTGTCATTATCATAGGATTTTTATTATGAAAAAGATGTCATTGCTGACGTTTCAATTTATATGCCCCTAAATGACGAACCCGCTCCCGATGTGACAAAATTTATGTCTATACCAATAAAGTTTTTTTATTTTAATTTATAAAACATTGAAAATCAATTTTTTGAGTATAAAATAAATATATGAAAAAATGTTGACCTTTTTTGAGCAAAAAACAATGTTACCCATTTTTTTGTTTGAATATTGATGTATAGGCGTATAAAATTTGCCTACCTGTTTATTTATGCAACCATAAAATTTGGATAAATGCTCATTTTGGTAGTTATAAAGGAAATCATATCGAAGGGTTTCCAGTGGATTAAATGAAACGACCCCCTCAATATTAGCCGTTAAAAGGCAAAATACTGAGGGGGCCGTTTTTGTAGCCTGTTTTAACATCAAGCCGCAATTTTCAAATCAGCGTCTATATCCATTTCAGATAGTAAGTCTTTCAATTCATCTACAAGCTGACCTTTCATCCTTAATTTCGATTCAATGAGATATTCAGGTGCTTCCAAAGATTTGGCTTGCTTGATGCCATTATCATAAAGCCTTATCAATTCAATTGTTCGATTGATACGGATTAAAAGCTCATCGGTGCTTTTTGGATTATCGAGTACAGATTCCATATTTCAAAAATTTAGTTGAATAATACCTTTTTGACGACCAAATAGCATGAATATAAATTTTAAACGTTGAACTTCATGTTGTGTATTGTCATTATTTGAAAACAAATATAAGTGTACTTTTTACAAAATGTCCCAAGTTCGTTTAAAATGATAGTTTTCAGTCCTTCAAAAAAAAACCAAAAATTTTTGTCACATTCAAAACACTTCTGTCATATAGTAGTATGCACCAAAAAAGCAAACACAAAAAATCTCAAAAACCAATATAAAGCAATCCCAAAAACCGAAAGCATATTACCCATGAACAACACATTATAATCACATGATTTTAAAATCAACATTCTTAACCCCCAAGTTTCAATCTAACGCCGTAGTCACGATTTATTTGTTGGCTACGGCATTTTTTTGAGTATAAAAAAGTACCATTGTTGATAGACTCAACTTTCATACGTGTCATTTTTTTTTAGGATAATAAGACACAGTAGGTGAGGAGTGCCGTATGGAAGTAATGAGTACAGAGTGATGAGTAATTAACACAAGTCCAGCGGACTTGCACATTTGTAGAAAAGTAAGAAGAACATGTATTTCGAGTCCAGCGGACTCGTACATCTTACTTGCGCCTCATAAATGTACGAGTCCGCTGGACTCGAAGAACGTACTACCCCCTGTTTTTCTACAAATGTGCAAGTCCGCTGGACTTGTGTTAATTACTCATTACTCATTACTTCCATACGGCACTCCTCACCTACTGTGTCTTATTTTCCTAAAAAAAAATGACACGTATGGATAACACGTGATATTGCAATTTTAATGCGTTACGAATCGCATATTTTTTATATTTTTAGCCAAAATTATCAAGCTAACGTATCAACTAAAAAATCAATTGTATGAATAAATCTATTCTCCTCGCAGTCTTATTTTTCATCAGTGCCATAACACTCATAGCACAACCAACCATTGACTGGCAACGTTCTTTGGGTGGTTCAAGATTCGATAAAATAAATGCCGTCATACGCACAAGTGATGGTGGCTATCTTGTGGTGGGTCAAACGGCATCCATCAATACACAAGGACGTTTTGATACGATGCAAGCGGCTTTGATAAGGCTCAATACCTCGGGCGTAATCATGTGGCAAAAAGCCGTGGGAAGCGATGGCTACGATGTCGCTTATAATGCCTTACAATTGCCTGACGGAAGTTTTGCTATAGTTGGTGAATCAACTAATCCACTTAACAAAAATACTCAAGACGGTTGGATTTTTACCATAGATGATAAGGGTAACATGATCAAACAAACCTTGTTTGGCGGTTCTGGAGATGATGTTTTTAAACAGTTGATATTGAAGCAAGGTACTTTCTATGTAACGGGATACTCCAACTCAAAAGATGGTGATATGACTGATTTTATAGTGAAGGGAGGTAAAGATGTTTTGATGTTAACTTTTGATAATAATCTTAAACTGTTAGGAGGTAGAACCTACGGAGGAAGCAATGACGATGAAGGTTTGTCTTTGTACGGAAATGATTTTTCTTCCACTATTACTGTTTTAGCCAATACAAAATCCTCAAATGGTCAAGTCTTCAACAATAAAGGCAACTCGGATATATGGTTTTTTCAAGTTAGTGATAGAGCGGGTGATTTTATCTGGCAAAAAACATTAGGAGGTAAAAATGATGAAAAAGGGGCTGATTTTGTCGTAAATACTGAGGGGTATCTTGTGGTAGGCTCAACCACTTCTAACGATGGTGATGTCAAAGGTTTCAAAGGTATCAGCGATATTTGGGCAGTTCAATTGGATACAAAAGGCACGCTTTTAAGACAAAATTGCATCGGCGGAAAAGGCAAAGATGAAGCCGCCGCCATAGTTGCGGATAGCGTGGATAAAACCTACGTCATCATCGGTTCAACTGAATCCAACAATGGGTATGTTTTGAGCCAACATGGTACAACAGATTGGTCGGTTTCAAAAATAGACGGTGCTTTAAAAGTGCTTTGGCACAAGTGTTTGGGTGGTTCAAAAATTGACAATGGTTGCGACATTGTGCAAGCAAAAGACGGTGGTTTAATGGCAGTCGGTGCATCTTTTTCAAACGATGGCAACGTGATGAATGGCGAACCCAACGGCAACGCATGGCTCGTAAAACTCAACCGAAAAAACCTTTCTTTTTATGATGATAGACAGTTAATCATTCGTTTTAGAGACGGTTTTACAAGGGATAGTGCCTTGTTTTATCAAAAATTTTATAAAGCAAAACAAATCAATAACAAAGAAGAAGACCTTACTTGTGCAGGCTTGATGCAGCTTTGGCAAATAGATTCTTTTCCCGTCATTTTGCCCAATGGTGATACTTTGAAAGATGTAGTAGAAGTTGCAGACGGTGTAAGAGGGCAGCCCAAAGAAAGTAACGGCGAACCCAATTATGCTTTTTCAAATGGTCTTGATTTGGACTCTATTTACTCAACTCCCGCAGTCAATACACTGAATATTTATGGGCAAGATTCGACCAATCTTTTAAAGCCTTGTGAGCGCATCGGGCGTGATTCCGCTTTGATTTTAGCCATAATTGATAGCGGTATTGATTCAATTCCTACGGGTCATGCGCTTCATGCTAAATACGTGTGGAAGAATCTGAAAGAAGGCGCACAAGGTAGCGGGTCAGATTTGGATGCCAATGGCTACAAAGGCGATAAAATAGGTTGGGATTTTGTTGAAAATGATGCTTTCCCTTATGACCAAAGAGGGCATGGTAGCCACGTGACAGGAATCATAGATAAAATGCTTGAAACACATCGAGGCGACAGCGTGAAGTTGATGATTTTGAAAATTTTTGATGCCGAGGGCAACAGTAGTCTCTATAATCTCGCCCGTGCCTTGACTTATGCAGTGTGTAACAACGCCAACGTGGTCAATATGAGCCTTTCTTATACGGCTGATAGCAAATTAATCACAACCAGCGTCATCAAATTTTTGATAGAATTTGGTGGTACTCGTCAAAAAATGTTAGCCGTTGCCGCCGCAGGAAATTACGCCACCGATTTGGATGCCGCAGGTGCAACCGAGCGTTTTTGTCCCGCTTATTTTGATTCAAAAAACCTTTTAGTAGTTGGTTCTGTCAGTCCCGATAAAAATTTATCATCGTTCAGTAATTATGGAAAAGTGAGTGTGGACGTGGCTTCTTTTGGCGTGAATATTTTTAGCACGTTGCAAAATAATAAGTGGGGCTTTTTGACAGGCACGTCTATGGCAACCCCTTTTGTATCAGCATCCGCCGCATTGATGGGCATCAAACGTTGCAGCAATCCTTTTGATTTTAATACCATAAAAACAGCTATTGAAAATACGGTTATCACGACCGCAGGGCTTGCGCCTTTACGCAAGCAAGGTTATGTGAATTTCTGTAACGCTCGTCAAAATTTCCTCAATACGTTGCCCACAAGTTGCTTGGTTTCAGTAGTGGAGGCCCCCTCAGTATTGACGAGTATTTCAGCATCACCAAACCCATTTTCAGACGACATTTTGATACAATTAACGAGTACCGAATCCGTGGAATCTCGATTGATGATAACAGATGCTTTGGGTAAAACCGTGAGTATTCAAAATGCCCCAATATTGAAGGGAGACAATACTATCTCCTTGAAAACCAATACGTTATCTCATGGCATGTATTTTATTTCAATTAAAATAGGGGATAAAATGGCGACTTTGAAGATGGTGAAAATGTAGAAAGATTGCTCCCGCCCCCGCCAAGAAAACGTGTCATTGCGAGGAGGCACGACGAAGCAATCTGCCAAGCAACTTCCGAGTCCCTTCCGCCAAACAAAACGTGTCATTGCGAGGAGGCACGACGAAGCAATCTGTAAAATTACTTGCGATAAAAAATAGTAAAATAAAAGTGAATAAATTAAAATTTCTTAATCAACTTTGCGGAGGACATTGGAAGCATTTTGCCAAGCAACTTCCGAGTCCCTTCCGCCAAGCAAAACGTGTCATTGCGAGGAGGTACGACGAAGCAATCTGTTGCATTTCGCAGGATTTAGTTCTTTAAAATTAACTTACGAGTTAGAATTAACGAAGGGTTTTCGTGGTAAAAATTACAGATTGCTTCGTCGTACCTCCTCGCAATGACACGTTTTTCTTGGCGGAGGGACTCGGAAGTTGCTTGGCGAAAGGGGTTCGGAAGAAATGCAACAGATTGCTTCGTCGTACCTCCTCGCAATGACACGTTTTCTTGGCGGAAGGGATTGGAAGTAATTTTACAGGTTCGTTCTTTTACCTAAAATGCAATTTTTCAATTTTAAAAAAACATACTATGTGGAATCACAACTATTACGTTTATATCTTATCAAATAAAAACAATACTGTACTTTATACAGGTGTCACAAAAGATTTAGAGATGCGGGTTTGGCAACATAAAAATAGAACCAATCTCAAATGTTTTACGGCAAAATACAATGTATTCAATTTAGTTTATTTTGAACATTTTACCCATGTGCAAGAAGCGATTGCAAGAGAAAAACAGATAAAAGGTGGTTCAAGAGCAAAGAAAGAATTGCTGATTAATAAAGAAAACGCAGCGTGGAAAGACTTAGCCGAAAGATGGTTTGATGATTGGCGAACAGAAGAGGAAATGAAACAGCGAGCATTGGATTTGGCAAAACTTGAAGAAAAGGATAGCTAAGGGCTTAACTTATAAGCAAAACGTGTCATTGCGAGGAGGCACGACGAAGCAATCTGCCAAGCAACTTCCGAGTCCCCTCCGCCAAGCAAAACGTGTCATTGCGAGGAGGTACGACGAAGCAATCTGTTGCACTTCGCAGGATTTAGTTCTTTAAAATTAACTTACGAGTTAAAATTAACGAAGGGTTTTCGTGGTAAAAATTACAGATTGCTTCGTCGTACCTCCTCGCAATGACACGTTTTCTTGGCGGAAGGGCATCGGAAGTTTCTTGGCGAGGGGGTTCGGAAAAAATGCAACAGATTGCTTCGTCGTACCTCCTCGCAATGACACGTTTTCTTGGCGGAAGAGCATCGGAAGTTTCTTGGCGAGGGGTTCGGAAAAAATGCAACAGATTGCTTCGTCGTGCCTCCTCGCAATGACACGTTTTGCTTGGTGGAGGGGACCCGGAAGTTGCTTGGCGAAGGGCATGTGAAGTAACTTAGAAAAGACCCCTCAGTATTTTTTACAAATCATTGATTATCAACGCATTACCACCTACTAATTCTTAATTTTTCATTTTTAATTTAACAAAATGGCATATCTAATTTCAAAAGAAGAAGGTTTAGAATACGTACAAGGCATAGAAAACTGCACACTCCCCCGTGAAAAATGGACGCACGAAGCGCACCTTATTGTGGCTCTATTTATGGTTTTATCGTATCAAAAAAAAGCCTTTCCTGAAATGCGTAAACGGATTTGGCAATACAATGAAATATCAGGCAAAGGCAACGACAATACAGGCTACCACGAAACCCTCACCGTTTTTTGGCTTTGGGCGGTTCATCGTTTTTGTTTAGAAAAAAACTTGACTACCTTTGATGAAGTGGCCATTGATGAGTTGATTTACGATGAAACATTAGCCAAACGTAAACTCGTGGAAGAATACTATCATCCCGCCGTTTTGATGTCACCTTATGCCCGTAGGCACTATCAAATGTCTGATTTAAAAGATATGGAAGGGGTAGAATATTTTTTCTAAGTCGAAATATTGAACAGTATGAATAGAATTTATTCAATAATAGCTCTTTTTTTAATAGCCTTTACTTTTGTGTCATTTCAATCTTTAAATGATAAAGTAGGAAAGTTGCACGCTTTGATTGCCGAGCGTTTGGCGCAAGCGAGCAAAACGGACGATTGTGATGTATTAGAAAAAACGATTGTGGAAGTTGCGCCACAATTAAATGAAACCGATACATTGGCTTTGCTGTATCATCGGTTGGGTGCTATGTATTTCAATGCTCGTTTGGAATTTAAAGCCATTGATAATTATCAAAAAGCATTGACGATAAGACGTAAACGATTACCCTCGACTGATTATAACACGTCTAAAACCCTGCAAGGCTTAGGTCGAACCTTGTCAAGAGTGCGCAGGGCGGATGAGGGATTACCTTATTTGATGGAGAACCTTAACATCCGAAAAAAGATTTGTTTCTCGCAATCTGATTCCATTGCCGAAGCCGAAATGATGCTCGCAAATGGTTATATTGATTTGGGAGACTACGAAAAAGCCATAAATCTTTTCAAAACGGCGATTCAAAAGTTTGAAAGTAATAAAACCAACACCATTAATTGGGCTTATTGCTATCAGCATTTGGCCGTGGCAAGACTTTCCGCTTATCAATACGATGCGTCAATTGTAGAATCTAAAAAATCAATTGCTTTACTCGAAAAAATAGAGGATACAAAAGGCATTAGTGAGTGTCATCACAATATTGGTTTTGCATTGTCAAAACAGGGAAAATATGCTGAATCAATC
>JAYTMW010000108.1:0-1831 GCA_043728105.1 Saprospiraceae bacterium
GTATCAGTCGAGGCTCAAATCAACAATCCGCAATTCAATATCCAACAAGTGAAATTCACTATGGACTCTTTGGATTATAAAGTCAGCCGCTCCTCAAAACTGGTCTTCGAAACGCAATTCATGAATAGGGTTGTGTACTCGGGTCGTGACTATGGTTTGAAGGGGTTTGGCACGATAGGGCAATTGACTTATCAGCATAAAAGCGGGTTTTGGCTTTCTACGGTAGGGTATTATTGGCAAGGCTCTACTGTGAAATTTCCAAAAGCCGATATAGGAATAGGTTACTCAACGGCATTGGATGAAAATTTAAGTGCGTCGTTTGGTTACAGTCGGTGGTTTTATTTTGGAAAGAGTAAGGAAGAGTTACGTTGGGTGTTCAGTGATTTTCTTTCTACATATTGGACTATCAATTTGGGTTTTATGGGGCTTTCCCCTTCGTTTTATTATCAAATTGGGAAAAGTGAAAACGTGGCGCAATTCGCGCTTACAGCATCAAAATATAAAGAGTTTAAGCAGCCTGTTTTAGGCGGAAAATTAATTGTTGAACCTAATTTTACTTGGATGATTTCTTCGCGCGACCGTTATTACACGTCTGAGCCGACCAAACCTTCTGGTAAAATTGTGAGAGTGATTGATTACGAATTGGTGATACCTGTTACTTACAGACGAGTGGGTGTATTTGATTTTTCACCCAAATTGCACATAACGCATCCTGTCAATGTTTTATCGTATGACGGGGCAAAAGATGGGAAACCATTTATGTATTTTACTGCTAATTTGAAAATTCTTTTATGGCGACAAAAAAATAAAGTTACAAACAAAAAGAAATAATCAACTTCCCGCCAGAGCCGATTCAAAAATATTACCCCCTTTATTCAGACTCTTGATTTTAGGAGTTTGAGTAAAGTAAGGTTTCTTTTTCTCAAAAAACAAACGCAATTTTTACTTTTTTTATCCTACTTACATACAAACTACTATGCACGAACATCAAATTTTTTCAACGATGTCACCTCGACGGTGGCGCATCGTCAAATGGTCTACAGGCTTTTTATTGGGCTTTGTAGTATTGGGTTTAGGCATTATGGCAATGACTTTAGCAAAACCTAACAAGCCTGAACTTCCTAAAAATTTCACTAAATGTATACTTTCCCCTGAGCAAATAGCAAATGATACGACTATCAGTTGGCAAGCAAGTGCTATGTATGCTACTGGCTGCTGCCATGAGAATGGACCTCGGTTGTTGACACCCCTCAGTAATCCGGCTCGTGTGCCTTTGTCTCAGCAAATTAGAGCAGGATTTTACATGAATTGGGATGATCGAAACTTGCAGAGTTTCAATTCTATGAAAGACAATATTGAGAAATTGAATATGGTGATTCCAGGCTGGTTGACTCTCGGAAAATCGGATACTGTAATATGTGAGATTGATACGATGGCTTTTCAATTTTTACAGAAGCACCCCTCAGTAGCTGTATTGCCAATGATTACAAATTGTGTCAATCAAGAATGGAGCAGTGAAAATGTAAGGCGTATCATTCAGGATTCTGTTATCAAGCATAAATATATTGAGAACATTGTTTCTACCTTAAAACGCTATGGTTTTCAAGGTATCAATGTTGATATTGAAAATTTGGATGAAACTTTAACCGAAGATTTTCATGTTTTTATGAAAGATCTTTATAATCGTCTTCATACTGAGGGGTTCATTGTTTCACAAGAAATTATTCCTTTCACTAAGCAATTTGCTGTTGAACGGGTCAATGAATACAATGATTTATTGTTCGTCATGGCTTATAATCAGCATTACGAAACAGGCGTGCCAGGTCCTATA
>JAYTMW010000109.1:0-6312 GCA_043728105.1 Saprospiraceae bacterium
AAGGATTAAAAAGGATTAAAAAGGATTAAAAAGGATTAAAAAGGATTAAAAAGGATTAAAAAGGATTAAAAAGGATTAAAAAGGATTAAAAAGGATTAAAAGGATTAAAAAGGATTAAAAAAAATCCCTAAATCCTTTAATCCGTGTAAAGGCTAATTAATTAGACGAAAAATGACTAAAAATACTGAGGGGCCCTCTTTATAATTTTTTTTTATGAAAAACAACGGCACATATACCATTAGGCTCGACAAATTTGAAGGCCCATTTGACCTTCTCCTCTTTTTCATTGAGCGAGATGAGTTAGATATTTATGACATTCCAATTGCAAAAATTACGAACGACTTTTTGGAATACATCCGTCAAGCGGGTCTATTGAACATAGATTTAGCCAGTGAATTTATTGTTGTGGCGGCTACTTTGATGCGGATAAAAGCCAAATTACTATTGCCTCGGAAGCAAGTGGACGAAGAAGGGAACGAAATTGACCCAAGAGATGAACTTGTGAGCCGACTTTTGGAGTATAAACGCTACAAAAGCGTGTTAGATGAGATGCGACAACTCGAAGACGAGCGCAACCAACGTGAAGGGCGGGGCAATGTATCCCAAGAATTGAAAGACATTGCCGTAAAAGCCCTTGTGGATAGTGAGTTGGAACACGTAACCTTGTATAAGCTCCTAAAAGTATTTGAACGGTTGGTGCGGCAATATGAAACGGTGAAAAATAAACCCGTGCATCAAATTTACACCTACGTTTATAGCATAGAAGGTCAGCGAGAATACATTATAACTTTATTGAAAGACAATGAAAAAACCGATTTTGTGATGTTGTTCGGGGGGCTGGAAAATCGAATTCATGCCATTGTTACCTTTTTAGCCTTGTTAGAAATGTTGAATATGCAATTAATCACAATCATACAAGGCGAAGGCATTAATAACTTTTGGCTAACTCTATCAGACGAATCAGATTCTTCGGAATCAAATTTCGGAGAATCTGAAATCGCTGATAATCAACCCGATTAAATAATTTCTTCTACCAATTCAGGCAGCATTTCTTCTTGAATTGTTTTAGAACCTAATGATGAAACGGCGACAAAAAAGCCACCTAAGCACAAAAGAAAGATGTTGAAATGCTCCATGGGAAACGGATGTTTTAGATTATAAGAATGCTGTTGCGTGTAAATAAAATTTGGTACAAAAGTTAAATTTGATAATTATGATTCAAATGTAATGATAGATTTTATAATTTCAAATATTTATTATAATTTATCTAACAAATCTCGTGACTCCAAAAATACCCTATTTAAGTTATTAAAACAAATTGATTGCGTAATTATTTGAATAAATCATTAGATAAAAACCTGTTTTTTACTTTTAATAACCCATTAAAAACAAAAAGTTTAATCATTAGCTAAAATCAATTAAAAAATTTGTGACAATTTCCCCGCTTAAAAAAAAAGGAAAATAATCTAAAAAAAAATTAAATCTTGAAAAAGTCGTCAAAATCTTAAAAGCATTTTATATTTGCACCGCCTTTTAAAGGTATGTCGAGCGCACGTGGTGAAATTGGTAGACATGCTACTTTGAGGGGGTAGTGCCGTAAAGGTGTGCTGGTTCGAATCCAGTCGTGCGCACAACAACAAACAAATTCAACAGCCGAGTGATGCAAGTCATTCGGCTTTCTTTTTGCGCAATATTAACGTATCTTTAAATGTTGCAAAATACTGAGGGGGGTGTCTTATGAGGTATTTATCCGTCTTATATTTGTTACACTTTTTTAAAACTAAATAGACTCATGAAAAAGAACAGCATTTTAGGTTTACTCCTATTAATTAACGTATTCGTTTTTGCACAAAAAGCAATGCCCGCCGTTGATTTAAAAAACCTCGACGGTAAATCCATTAAAAGCACCCAAATTGCCGCCAAAGGCAAAGTGACTGTTATCAATTTTTGGGCTACGTGGTGCATTCCATGCCGCAAGGAGTTGGACGTGATTTCTCAAAAATATGCCCAATGGCAAAAAGATTACAATGTTGAGTTGGTGGCTGTCACAATTGATAATGCACAAGGTTTGCCAAAAGTAAAGCCTATGGTAGCGCAAAAAGGTTGGAAATACAACGTCATCAGCGATGTCAACAGCCAATTACTCAATGGTTTGGGCGGTCAATCCGTTCCGTACACCGTAGTTTTGGATAAAAAAGGTAATATCGTATATGAACACAACGGCTACAAAGCAGGTGATGAATTAGAATTAGAGAAGAAAATAGCCGAGTTTTCAAAGAAATAAAATCTTTCCCAAATTTAATATGGAATTTAATTAGGAATTATAAAACAACTAACTACCTTTACGGTGCAAAATCGCGGAGTGGAGCAGTTGGCAGCTCGTTGGGCTCATAACCCAAAGGTCACAGGTTCGAGTCCTGTCTCCGCTACATTAAAAAAGCCGTAATCCATTGATAATCAATGTTTTACGGCTTTTATTTTTGTGAGTGTGTCAAAAAGTGTGTCATTTTTGAATGACCATTTATTTTTTAGGTATTATTTAGCTGTTAAAAAAGTGGATTCTTCAATTACTTATATCTCATAAAGTGATTGAAACATTTGAGTTATTTTTTCCAATCCTTTTTCTAATTCCGTTGGTGTTGAGTATTTCTCACGATTCAATAAAAGGTAGGCGTTATTTTTTAAGAAAATATAATGAGCAAATTTTAAGGGCGAAAAAATATTCGACATCAAACGCTCATAAATCTTAAATCTTTTACTTGTTCCTTTTTCATCAATAGAATTTGCACCTATAAATCCAAAAGATGCTTTCGGATTCTTTTCTGTTAAAAACCACAACATTATAGTTAAGCAAGTGGCTACCACTCTACCCATGTCATTTAGATTTGTTGTAAGGCTATATTTATTCTCTGATAGGGTATGATTTTTCAAATGAAACTTTACCACATAAACATCATTCGGATATTCTTCAACATTCACAATGTATTGTTGATTAAACCTACAATTAAAAGTGAGTATGTGATTTACAATCTCATACTCACTTTTCTTTTCTTTTGAATGATTTGTGTATTCAAATTTATAGGCGGTCTCTTTGCTAAACATCTATACCCAATATTGATATGCTTTTGTTCTGTTCTCCCAAAGGGTATTTTCTGAAACTAATTCAAATCCGTTACTTCCCTTTGGCACATTATCCAACTTAGACAATGCTATGTCTATCATTTTTGATATTTTCGACAATGAGGTATTAAGTATCAATAATTGGTTGCCTATTCCTCTAAACAAAAAGAATTTAGAAAATTTAAGACCTAAATCCTTACATCCCTCAATAGCAAATACTAATTTAGATTGTGATTGCTTTATGGATTTATAACCTGTTGCATCACTTATTGAAATCTCACTATCAAGATTATATTTATTTATCCGTCTATTAGTCAAATATACCACGAACCATAAAACAGGAATAAACGGCAAAATGATTATAGTAGCCACTAAAACACCAAAGACCCCAAATAAATAATTTATCTTTTGGCGAATCCATACCATGATAAATAGTAATTGTGAAGTCCTTAAAACGACTCCTAAATCACTAACACTTTGATATGATGAAACATTAAACATTATTATTTCTTTGTTTGTGGACTAATTATGAACAATTTCAATGTTGTTACAACACAAATGTAATGTTGTTTAGTTCTCAAAATAAAATAATTCGACCAAAATTTAACATTTAATGCTTTTTTTAAACCCTTAGGGCTAATTCATTAAGAAGGTAGCACCTTTATAAGGTCTAAAAAATCTTGCTCACTCAATATCTCCACCGTTTTCAAATCCTGCGCCTTCTTCAATTTCGACCCCGCATTTTCACCCACGACCAAAATATTTAATTTTTTTGAAACACCCGAAACAAGCGTTGCACCCGCACCCGCTGCCGCCTTCTCCGCATCATCACGTGTGAACTGTTGCAATGCGCCCGTGAACAAAATGGTCTTTCCAGAAAGCACCCCCTCAGTATTGACGACAGGTTTGGCATCTTCTTCGGTTGGTTTCATGTTCACACCGCACGATTCCATGTCTTTGAGTAAATCTATATTTTTTTCGACGGCAAAATATTCCATCACGTTTTTAGCCAATGATTCGCCGACACCTTTTATTTGCGTGAAACGCTCAACATTCCAACCTTGCAAATCCAACACGTGCGCAATTTCGGAAGCAATGAGTTTAGAACTGGTTTGCCCCAAAAGCTGAATGGTTAAGCTACTCAATAGACGATGCAATGGGTTTTGTTTCGCTTTTTCAATCGCTTTTTGCAAATTATCCGCCGAGCGTTGACCAAAACCTTCCAATTTTGCTATTTTACCATAATCCAAACGATAAAAATCTGCCAATGAGTGAATCCAGCCTTCTTCTTGAAAACGCTCAATGGTGCGCTCGCTCAAACCATCAATATTCATCGCATTTTTTGACACGTGGAAAATATACTTTTGAAAATCTTGTTTCCCACACGTACATGTAGGGCAACGCCAAGCGGCTTCACCTTCCAGACGAATCAATTTTACGGTTTTTGTTTCATCAAAAGGACACAATTCTGGATATTTTATCTCAATTTCTGAACCGTCTCGCAGTTCAATTAAAGGTTTCACGATGTAAGGAATCACATCGCCCGCACGCTCCACCACCACTTGATCACCTATCCTTATATCACGTGAACTGATGAAATCTTCGTTGTGCAGCGAGGCATTTGAAACCGTCACACCCGCCAAAGCAATAGGGTCAAGTTTTGCCACTGGCGTAACTGTACCTATTTTTCCCACTTGAAAATCCACGTTCAAGAGCTTTGTCACACCTTGTTTTGCCTTGAATTTGAACGCCATCGCCCACCGTGGATGCGACGATGTATAGCCACAAGCATCCTGCGTTTTCAAGTCGTTTACCTTGATGACCATGCCGTCAATTTCGTAACCGTAAGTATCTCGTTTGGCTTGCCACTCGTTGCAAAAAGCGATGACTTCTTCTATATTTTTACAAATTTTCTTCTCAATAGTTGGCACTTTGAAGCCTATTTTTTCCAAAATATCCAAGCCATCGCTGTGCTTTTCCATTTGCATCAGAGCGTTACCCCCCTCAGTATTTTCGGCAAAACCTATCTGATACACGAAGGCTTCGATGTCTCGTGAAGCGGTATCTTTGGGGTCTTTTGTCCGCAAGCCGCCCGTGGCAGAGTTGCGTGGATTGGCTAAAAGATTTAAGCCATCTTTTGCTCGTTTTTGATTGATTTTATCAAAATTATCCTTGTGCACAAGGGCTTCACCCCTTAATTCTACCTTTTTTATCCCATATTTTGAAAAAGCGGCTCTGTGCGGAATGCCTTTGATGACCTTCGCATTCTCCGTTATTTCCTCGCCCGTTGTGCCATCGCCACGGGTTGCGCCTCGCACGAGGCGGTCGTTTTCATAAATCAAAACAATGGTACCACCGTCAAATTTTGGTTCAACGCAATACTCAATTTCTTTTTCCGCTTCAAAATCAGCGAGCTTTTTTATGCTGGTATCAAAATCTTGTAAATCCTCGGCGGTGTAGGCTTTGTTGAGTGAAAGCGTGGGGGTAAGATGTTGCACTTTTATGCCCCATTCCGTGAAATCACTGCCCACAATTTGGGTCGGCGAATCCTCAGAACGGTATTCTGGGAAGCGGTTTTCGAGCGCACGGAGTTTATCGAAAAGCGTATCAAAATCAGTATCAGGAATTTGCGCATCATCCAAAATGCGGTAACGCCACTCGTGGTAACGAATTACCTCAATCAATTCGTCCATCGTGATTTGGGCTTCCAATGGATTAGGCCCCTTCCCGAAAGCATCGGGATTTCCTGCGTCAACACTATTTTGCTTCAAAAACTTTTGTGTTAAAGCAAAAAGCCGTTTTTGTTCTTCTTGTGAATACATTTTATTGAATGATTTTAAGATTTTAGGACAATAGGATTTTAGGATGCAAACTTAGTTAATTGTTTTTATTTTATCAATTTTAAAACAAATTATTTATTAATAATAAAATCTCAATGTTCTTAAACGCATTTAAGTAACCAGTAAAAAACAACATGGTCTAATTGATTTTTTTTTGAAACACATAGGCACATAGGAAACATAGATTAATGTATAATCGTTTGATTAGCAATGAATTATAAAGATTATTCCTAAAAACTATGTGTCCTATGTGCCTATGTGTTTTTTAAAAAAAGACCTATTTATTATTTGCTCGTCACTAAGGTCATAAAATCTTGAATTTATTTAAACCGCCGATAAGCATTAATCAATC
>JAYTMW010000110.1:0-2329 GCA_043728105.1 Saprospiraceae bacterium
ATAGACCTTGATAAGCGTTTCTATGTTTTCGTAGGTTATAACAATAGTGGGAAAACGTATATGTCTCAACTGTTGTGGAGTCTTATTGATAAAGATACACGAGAGGTTTTTAGGAGCAAAATTTTAGAACGAAAAATGCCTTTTGAAATTAAAATACAGGATACTGAAAATCAAAAAATTTCCATAAGTATTGAACAAATTAAAAATTTTTATGCTGATACGTATAGCTTTTATAAAAAAGATTTTTTAGAAAAGCTCAATGTCTCTCTTGACTCATTCCCTAAATTTGATTTTACTATTGGGGAAAATGAAAATAATTTTTTTGATATAGAAGGTTATTATGGTATGAGCATATTGTCTTCGAATAGTCAAAAAGACTATTATTTATTTCAAAAAAATAAAGGAGAGATGGATATTCATATCAAAAAAGTTGATGAAGAACAATTTAAAATAACCAAACATTGGGTTGCAATTGAAGATACGTTAATAAATATCCTTTCTTTTAAATATTATGTATCGAATCTACTAAGGTTTTTTTTGTCTGATTTGTTAATAGTGAAGAACGAAAACAGTTTCTTTTTACCTGCTAATCGTAGTTTTTATCCGACTTTTTATAAATATATATACAGCGTTTCAAAAGACGAAAAAGACGAAATTGATAATGCCATACGTGCGGGTAAAGATATAGATTCGATAGCGGCACTATCGAAAAGACCTTACACAAAAGCAATGAATATCTTAACCCAATCCATTTATAGATTAAATACAAATGGTTATTTGACATCTCAATCAAAATATACTGATTTGATTGAAGAATTAGAGTCTATTATGGGTGGAAAGATAGTTGTTAAAAGTGTGGAAGGCATTGCCCCAATTGAGTTTAAACTCAAAATGGACAATGGTCAAGAGTTGGATATGCACGTTTCTTCTTCAACGTCTAATCAATTAACAACACTTTATCTCTATCTGAAATATTGGGCAAAAGAAAGCGATAATTTTTTAGTTATAGACGAACCAGAGGAGAATTTACATCCTGAAAATCAAATCAAACTTATTAATCTTTTGATGAAATTTGCCAATCGCAAAAACAATAAAGTTTTGATTACAACACATAGCCCTTTGATGACAGATGCTGTAAATAATCATTTGCATTTAGGTTTTTTAAAGTCACAAAATATTGATATTCAAACAATTATAGAAAATAATAACCTGCCTTTTGATACCGCAGAGTCCGCACTTTCACATGAAGAAATAGGTGTTTATTTCTTTAATGGTAAAGATATTCAAGAATATCAAGTAGGGGATTATGGTGCATTTTTCAAAGATTTTAGGAAGGCAGAAGATGACGTTAGAGATACTGCCAATATCTTGAAAGGGCATATTTATGAAAATGAGAAACTAAAAAAACAAGCACAACTAAAAAATAATGCCACCACGTAACTACTTTCGAGAAAACAGATTGGCTGTATTGAAAGGTATTGAAGAAAGTAGCTTCTTGACACCTTTATCCGAAGCCGATTTACCTTTACACATATCAGAGGGCAATAAGGCTTCTACCTTAAAAGAAGTTGTTATTGATAACGTTCCCGCAGACGAGGACGGTATTCGTCCACGCTCATGGATATTGGATTTGGAGATGCCTAAACCTGTTTTTGGTTCTATTCAACATACAAAAACCGCAGAAAAAGCCTTGATTGTTTTGGGTAGCGATGCACTTAGAATTTTTATGTTTGAGTTAAAATCATCATTGCAACCTTATGGACATGATGGCTCTTTGGACTCTATCAAAACAAAAATGGAACATACTGTTGCCCGAATTTCTATGCTCTTACCCATTCAGATATTTGGCTCTGAATTTAATGATATGGAAATCATTTATAAGGGAATTATTTGCTATAATCATGACAATGAAATCATCTCAAATGCTAATACAGATGCTGATTTTGCAAGAAAGGACATGTATAAAGCATTTGTTGAGCGCAAAAAAATGATGACATTGAGCGATGTTTTTGGTAGAAATAATCAAGTAGAGTTGCATTTTATCAAGAATCCCAATCCAAATCAAACTTTCTTTCATGTTGAATTTGAAGATTTATTTTTTACTGAATCAATGGAATGGGAAGTCATAGTTGCTTCAAACGGAGCGAAGACTTGCCCAATCATCAAAAAACTACCAATAGAAACACATCTTCCAAATCAATAAGAAGCTCGTTAATTGTTTTGCAGTGATACGACAAGACCCTTCATTTCTCTCCCTTTTCCAGACTAAATGATAACCCCATAACGAATTGTTATTAAAAGAAATTCACCACCGTGTGAAGAACAATTT
>JAYTMW010000111.1:0-2499 GCA_043728105.1 Saprospiraceae bacterium
TTAGACAAAAAAGACAAGAACAAAAGAGTACCCAAAAAAATATGAAAAAACTTAATGCTTTTGCCCTCTTTACCATCACTTATTTTGCGTGGTTCTACGGACTCGTGGGCTTGAGAACCGAGCATTTTACGCTATTTTGCCTCATCGTTGGTTGTTATTTTATCCACCCTACTACCCAACGTTTCATTTATGCTTTTGCCGTTTTTATTGTTTTTTGGATTTTATATGATTCTATGCGGGTGATGCCCAATTATACCGTCAATCCTATCCACATTCAAGAGCCTTATTTGATTGAAAAAACATGGTTTGGCATCAAAAATACTGAGGGGGTACTTCAAACTTGGAACGAATATTTTAAACTCAACCCCTCTCCTACCCTCGATTTTTTAACTGGTTTGGCGTATCTCAATTGGGTGCCAATACCACTTATTTTTGCTTTTTATCTTTTTTTAAAACAAAAACGCCTATTTTTAAAGTTCTCCTACGCCTTTTTATTCACCAACATCATCGGCTTTTGCATCTACTACGCCTACCCTGCCGCACCGCCTTGGTATGTCGAGCAATACGGCTTTCAGGTCATACACGGTACGCCCGGAAATGCCGCAGGGTTATTGAATTTCGATAAATTGACAGGAACGACTATCTTTGCGGGTCTTTATCAAAAAAACGCCAATGTTTTTGCCGCCATGCCGTCGCTACATTCAGCTTATCCTGTCTTGTGTCTGCTTTACGGTTGGCGATTGAAATCACCTATTTTGAATGTTTTTTTCACCATTTTTGTCATAAGTATTTGGTTTTCAGCGGTTTATACAAGACATCATTACATTATAGATGTTTTGGCAGGTGGTGTTACAGGACTTTTAGGTTATTTCACGTTTGAATATTTATCTGAAAAAACAAGATTAAAAAGTTGGTTTGATAGACTTGAAAAAAGTATTTAATAATAAGCGAATAAAAAATATACTAATTTGTAAAACACATAGGCACATAGGACACATAGTATTATGTATAAATCCTTTATAATCAACACTTTATATAACTCTATGTGTCCTATGTGCCTATGTGTTTTAAAAAAAAACCTTCAATTTGATCATGTTTATACTTGTTACTAAATCAAGTCTCACAAATTGAATTTACAAGTATTGCGTATCTAAATACTCTGTACTAAATACTCAATACTCTTTGATATTAACATGAAAAAAAGAATACAATTCATCGTCAATCCTCGTTCAGGTGTCACCAAAAAACACCGCATCGTTGATTTGATTGAGCAAGAAATTGACACCAATTATTTCGATTACGACATCGTTTATACCCAATATGCGGGTCACGCTACCCTTTTGGCGGCCGAGGCTTCAAAGGACGGTTTCGACATCGTGGCGGCCGTCGGTGGCGATGGTTCGGTCAATGAAGTGGCGAAAGGACTCATCGGCACGGATACGATTTTGGGCATGATTCCCGCAGGCTCGGGCAACGGGTTCGCCATGCACTTGGGTTGGGGGCGCAACATTCGCTCGGTCATCCGCCGACTTGCCCACGCCGAGGTAGAGCGGGTGGATACATGTAGCGTGAACGGGCATACCTTCGTCAATCTGGCGGGCGTGGGCTACGAAGCCGCCGTGGCGCAACAACTTCGGACGGTCAAAAAACGAGGTTTACAAGCATACATGCGACTCTCGTTTAGTGGCATGTCGAAGTATAAATTTAAGACCTACAAAATAAAGGTGGACGATAAAGAATTGGTGACAAAAGCATTGAGTATCACCGTGGCGAATGCGCCGATGTACGGTTACAATTTTGTCGTAGCACCACTCGCCAAATACAATGACGGCTTGCTCGAAGTCATCGTTTTTAAAAAACTACCGTGGATACGCTACTTCATCAGTATGCGCCGCTTTTTTGACAATACCATGCACCGTAGTAGCGTTGTGCATCGCCTAAGTGGTAAAAAAGTGGAGATAGAAATAAGTGAACCTGAATTTGCGCAATACGATGGAGAAGGTTTTTTAGTGGAAAACAATAAATTGGTATTTGACATCAATCCATTATCGCTCAATGTTTTGATGCCCAAAAAAAAACCTAAAACGGATGTCTTTGATTTGCTCTTTCCTAAAAAAGATGTTATGCCCATTAAAACGGAAATATCGTCGCTTGCGGCTGCAAAAACTTTAAAATAAGTTGATAATGACTTTAAAATAAAGTTATTATCAACTTATTTTAAAGTTAATTTAAGTGTTTTTGAACTTAACTATAATTTTTTTTAAAACACAATAGGCACATAGGACACATAGAAAGGGGAGTAAGTTTTAAAATTTCTTATTGATTTTATAAAACAAACTAAAATTCTATGTGTCCTATGTGCCTATTGTGTTTAAAAAAAATATCCAATTGAGTTAAAATAAATTCATTTCAACCTTAAAATAAAGTTATTATAGTTTTATTTTAAAGTTAATTTAAGTGTTTTTTAACTTTAAATATAATATTTTTTTTAAACACAAT
>JAYTMW010000112.1:0-3120 GCA_043728105.1 Saprospiraceae bacterium
TTGTGCGTTCGTTTTATTCTCCATGCGCAGTTAAACTAGGTACAGGTGTTTTGTCTCTTAAATAAATGTTGAACCAGTTTATCATTTGATTTACATAATCTTTTCTATGTTCTATAAGAGCATGTTTCCCCCCTTCATAAAGAATAAATTTAAATGGCTGCTTTACTTCATAAAATCTCGTTACTAGTTCTAAAACCAAATTTGTTAATACCCTCCAGTCTGCGATTCCCTGAAGTATTAAGATTGCAGTTGTCTTGTTTATTTTATCAGCAAAAAAAGTTGCAGAACGTTCTTGCAAAAGTCTCGTTTTGTCTTTTGTATAATCAGGAATTAGAGGAGCATATACTGAAATGTCAAAATCCTTTCTAGTTTCCAATAGCTTGATTAAATCAGGCAAGCCACTAAGGACAACCGCTGCTCTAATGTTTTTTGTTTTTGACAGAGCAATGTAGGTCATCATTTCCCCGCGGCTCCAACCAAACATGCCTATTCTTGAGGTATCTGCTTGCGCAATATTAGAGGCTAAGGGAATTAAATTAAGTACGTCATTAACATCCTTTCCGCCAAACTCCTCTATCCCTTCACTACCAGCATTACCTCTGTACTGACTTGCTACAATGACATATCCATTATTGGTCAATTCACCAAGTCCTCTAATAAAAAATCCTTCATCCGTTATTTTCCACCCGCTTGATACCCACCTCTGTTGTAAATAACCACTGGATATTTTCCTTTGTTTTTTGGAATAGCTAAATAACCCTTTACTTTTAATCCGTCTGATAAATAAGTAGTAACTATTCAGTTCCAAAAGTAGCGATTAGCTGTAGGGCGTTTAAAACGTTTTTACCATTTTTGATGGTGGTATCAATAACGGAACGAATGATGGCAAATGAGTTTGCACTTTGAAGTGTTTTGAATTGCCCTGATATTTTTTGTTTTACCTTAATATTTCTGATGGCCCTTTCTGAGCCATTATTATCAGGTGCTACATTTGATTGCAGTAGAAAGTAGAGGATACTCTCCCGCTTTGCCAACAGCTTTTTTTGTAGCTTTTTAGATTTTGTGTGCAGTTCATTTACAGGATACAATAGCCCTTCTTCCAGTCTTTTAAAAAGTGCTTGCCGCTTTATGTTTGTATAATAATAATCCGCGGTGGTGAGTTCTTTTTTCAGGCAAATAGCATCTTGTAATAATGATTTAAACGCTGTTGCCCAGGTACATTTATATTTATAAAGTTCATTGATGTAAGTAACCTGCCAACGCCTCTACATGGGGGCCATACTGCACAGGGCTGGCTACATGTTGTGGAAAATCACTTACCGTTGTATGTCCACAACAGCACTGCTTTTTATATACCTGGTGTTCTATACATTCTAAAACAATGGTGGGTATATCTATTAATTGCCTGGTGCTTACCAGTTCTTCAGGATGGTTGCTAATGTTACTGCCACAACTGCTGCATTGAGCAGGGCTGTGTTTTATTGTTTCATCTATTTTGCTGCGGCACTCCAGGGTTGTGCCTTCATGCCCTAATTGCCCACCTGCTTTTCTATCTGTTGGTGCCCGTAAACTTTGGTTTTTCTTAGGACGATTTTGATCTTGCGATGGTGGTATGTGGCTATTATTACTATTCTTCTTGTTTTTCAAAAGGGCATTTTCTGCTTCAAGCACAGCTACCCTTGCTTCTAAGCGTTCTATTGTTTGCAGTAATGTTTGTATGAGTGCCTGAATATCCAATGTAAATATTGAACCCCAAAGTTGGCTTACCAATATACTACAACCTAATACTACAGGCTATTGTATTGCACAAAACCGAAATGTTATTCACAAAAAAACTGCTCAAAAAGAGGATTTTTTAAAACAGTGTCAAATGCGGACGATACAGCAAAAAAATAAAAAGCAAAAGACAAAGAATCGAAGGAGACGGGTTTAGTTTTAGGACTGAATAGTTACAATATTTGCAATTATGCAATTATGCAATTATGTCGGATGCAAATAAAGATGAATCGCTTTTTGAAATAAGGGAAGTGCATTACGTCCATCAACTACAAAACATACTTTATTCTATAACTGGGAATGAATTAAAAGTAGACCTCCAATGTTGAGATATGCCTCCAAAGATGCAACCAATATCTTTGAAAATATAATGGCAGCATTCGTAACAGGTAACCCAAAGCCTACACATAAAAAGATATCAAAAATAATATGGGCGGGAATTTATAGACACTGGTAGATTTCTATAGTTAAGCATTTATGACACGCTATCAACGGAGAGATGTATTATGACCTTAGCCCACCATTTTTAAGTAACCACAAAGTCAGCATTTTCATGAGAAACACATTTTTCAATCCTGACTAACCTTTTTTCTATATTACTCAACCTGGTGTCTATTGTATTAAGTCTGCTATCAATCGTATCTAATCTATTGTCAATTATATTTATCCGGCTTTCTAAATAATCAAATCTTTTATCTATCCTTAATTCAAGCGCAGTAAAAAAAGGTTGTAAATCATTGACCTCCATAGTTTAAATAGTTTAACGAGTGCAGTAAAATACTTGAATATAACGACAGCATAAATCTATTGTTATAAAAAAAGAATAACAAAAGTAATATTTTTTTGTTATACACATAGTGTTAACAAGTTAAGAATTTATTGGCGTCTCTTGGTCTAACACGTATATAGTTACCTTTCAAGACAAAAAAAGTGACAAACACCGCTTGAAGAATATTTACAATGAATGAGCGTTTTAAATAAGCTGTTTAAGTCCACGACATTGATTCATTATTCACTAATCTCTACCAATGACCAATGACCATAATGACCAAAGTCTAAATCACAAAGTCTTTCCACTTCGTATCCATTCCGGCAGACTCAACTACATTTTCAATAAATGCCATTCCTCTTACACCTTCTTCAATACCCGGAAAATCGAGCCACTCAGCCTTAGGAGTCTTACCTTCAAGCTTAGCACTAATGGTTAACGCAAAGTTGCGGTACAGGTTGGCAAAGGCTTCTAAGAAAGCTTCAGGATGTCCGCCCGGTGTACGGGTATTGTGCAATGCCTCAGGCGATAAATGTTTGTATCCACTTCCGGTTCTATAAATCTGCGCAGGGGCA
>JAYTMW010000113.1:0-2775 GCA_043728105.1 Saprospiraceae bacterium
CCGCGCGTAGTGCCTAAGAGGGCTTAACCAAATAGAAATTTTTTGGCATAAACATAATCGGTGACGCAACCAAAACAGAATAACAAACCAAACTAAAAAGGCGAGTACCTGACATGTCAGGACTCGCCTTTATACATGCTTAAATGGTCGCTCCGGAGGAGCTAAATGTCGGTAGCAGAAAAATTTTATTTAAATATGAGATTTCAAAAAATTCACAATAAAATCCAATCTTGGGAACAACTGAAAGAAACCATAACTGATTGGAAATCAAAGGGTTATAAAATTGTTTTTACCAATGGCTGTTTCGATTTGTTGCATTATGGACATATTCATTACCTCGCAGAAGCCCAGGATTTAGGCGATAAATTGATAGTAGGTATGAACTCCGCAGCGTCCGTTCGTCGTCTCAAAGGAGAACACCGCCCTATTAATGATGAGTTGACTCGGCAGCATTTATTAGCCGCTCTTGAATCTATAGATGCGGTTGTTGTCTTTGAAGAAGATACACCTTTAGATTTGATTAAAATGATTATGCCTGATGTTTTAGTAAAAGGCGGCGATTGGCAGCCGCATCAAATAGTCGGGTCGGATGTGGTATTAGCCAATGGAGGAGAGGTTAAAAGTTTACCATATTTAGAAGGGTATTCGACGACCAACATTGAGAAAAAAATTAGGAGTTGGTAATTTATTGTTATTTATAAATAATTGATTATCAAATATTTGCATAAATACATAACATACTGAGGGGGTCAATACAGCGCATTGACCCCCTCAGTATATTTACGTATTTTCTCCCAATATTTTATCCGTTCCCTGTTTTCTTTTTCTTTTTAAAATCGCCATTTTGCCAAGCTTTAAAAAACTGTTGCCAAGCCCCAGGATTAAATATATTCATAGGAGGAATTTGACCGCCATAAAAATAATAGTTTTTAGCTTGCTGGCGAAGATACATACTGCCCGTTTCGCGCCCATCGAATGGCGTTAATTCACGTACTTTATCCATAGTTTCTGATGCGAGATTTTCAACTGCTCGTCTTTCCAATTCATCGTTAATGTTCATTGCCAAAAACTCAGTTTTGAAATGGTCGCGACTGGGCCAAGGGAAAATGATGGCTTCATCCAACAAAATGGTATCTCTACTAAGAATTTGCACCATTGAATAGCGGTCATCTTTGAGCGTATCGGGCACTCTGAATGTCGCTTTGCGAAAGCCCAATGCAGAAAAATTAACCACTTCGCCGCGTTCAGCCACGATGCTGAAAAAGCCTTGATAATTGGCTGCCGTACCCACTTTTCGCTTAGGCACAACTATGCCCGCATAAGGCACAGGCACCATGCGCCCACCTTCTTCTGTGACAACTACGCCACTGAATTGAACCAATTGCTTTTCAACAGCAGGCGGTTGTGGTTGCTGTGCTGAGGCAATGCCCCCCCTCAGTATCAAACACATTATGACGAATAAAACACGAGCTATCTTCATTATTTGTTAATATTTAAAGCCAAATATACGCAATCCTAACGATTCCAATCAAAATATTGCCGCTTATGTTTCAATTCTTAACAAAATTTTAAGGCTTCATTTATTTTAACGGTCAAACCAATATGAGTTTATACAAACTAAAAACTGACTTCGTTGTCTTCTAACAGAAATACCTGTACAACTAAGGCATTATTTACAAACGGGCTGATTACTTTTGCGAACAAACAATGGCACTTTATGCAGTTAATCATGCGTGTAAAAACAACAAATTTGTTTAAAAAGGGTTTTAAAGATAACATTATTCTATTAATCATTTTACAGACGATGCTGAAAAATTTACTTGTTCTTTCCTTTTTATTTTTAAGCCTACTAACGCCTCTTTCGGCTCAAAACGACCTTAAAATTGGACAATGGCGCAGCTATATGCCGTATCATGTAGGTAATTATGTGACTCAAAGCAGCACCCACGTGTTTTGGTCAACAGGGCTTTCCATTTTGCAGATGAATAAAACAGATTTTTCAATCGTCAGATTGGAGAAAACCAACGCGCTCAACGATGTCGGCATCAGCATTATCCGCTACAACAAAGCCAACGAATCGCTTCTTGTTTTTTATCAAAATAGCTCTATTGATATTTTAAAACCTGACGGTCAAACGGTAGTTTTGAACGATATTAAAAACAACACCAATATTATAGGTGATAAAACGCTTCACAATGTTTTTTTTAGGGGCGACACGGCTTATCTCGCACTCAGTTTTGGGGTCGTGAAATTGGATATGAAGCGCAATGAATTTGTTTATACCACTTTTACAAAATTGAAAACATACAGCGTTTCGGTTTTCAATGAGCAAATTTATGCTGCTACTGAGGGGGGCATTTATACGATTCCAAACAATAGCAGAACCAATATAGCTGACTTCAAACAATGGCGAAAACTCGGCACAAGTGATGGATTCCCAAGCACTTATACATCCAAAGTTTTGACTATTTTTAATTCAAATTTGTATTTCAATATCAACGATTCACTCTACAATTTTCGAAATAATAGACCCCTCAGTATTTTTGGAGAAAATAATTTTACCATCAAAT
The DNA here is from genome assembly GCA_043728105.1 of Saprospiraceae bacterium. GTDB lineage: Bacteria > Bacteroidota > Bacteroidia > Chitinophagales > Saprospiraceae > JAAFJT01. The sequence goes on from JAYTMW010000113.1 coordinate 2,571, forward strand.
TTTTAACATCTGAAAATGCCAATTTAATGTTGGGCTTGAGTTGTAAAGACAATTGTAGAGGGAAAGTTTATCTTTTTGATAAAAATAATAAAGCCACTTCGGTGTCCACTAATTGTAATGATCGCCCGACTTATGGCATTGAAGATTCAAGAGGTTGGCTATGGTTTGCCGATGGTTTTCAAGGATTTCGTTTTACGAGCGGTGC
>JAYTMW010000114.1:0-1938 GCA_043728105.1 Saprospiraceae bacterium
CTACCATCACTCACGGAAAGCAAGCCGTGTAAACCTACTTCTTGACATTTCTTTTTATCGAAAACGGTTACATCATACCCATATTTTTTACCCGAATCCACTGCCCAATCTGCCAAATACTGAGGGGGTTTGTTATTCGGTGCAGCGTTCACCAAATCCATGATGCGGATTTGGGTTTCAGCCGTGGCAATGGCTTTATTGGCTTCAATTTGTGCTTCTTTTGCGGCACTTTCATCCACAAAAACAGACAGCGAAATGCCGTCAATACTGAGGGGGTGTATGCCGTTTGCTTCTGATTTGTACAAACCGATGCGATAAACACCCAACGCAAAACCATTGACGGCGGCTTTGAGCGTGGCTAAATCTTTTTTATTGGAAAGAGAAAAAAGGATATTAAGGTCTTTGCCTAATTTACTTTTTTGTTGAAAAGATAAATTGCGAAAGGCATTAATGGTGTCATTTGAAGAGGGCTTTTCGCCCAAACCCAAGAGGTAAACTTTCAATTCGCCGACATAGAAAGAAATAATTTCTTTAAAATCGCCTTTAAAATCGCCTTTGAGTCTTTCAGATGACACATTGAAAGCGATAGCAATATTTTCGAGGGCCGTGGTAAGCGTCTCGTCTTTAAGGAGTGCAATGATAGCCGTTCCTTTTGTGTTGGTAAATTGGGTCTTGATTAAAACGTTCATCCTCTTACAACAAAGGTCTTTTCTATTTTGTAAAAATGACGATTTTTAATAAAGTTTAGGAAAAAAAATATTAATATTCTTTCTTTGAAAACAACTTTATACAATTTTGCGTCACCAATTATGTGTCAGTTTTGACATTATAAGGCAAGCATTTCGGGGGATGCTTGCCTTATAATTCCACAAATTTAAAGAAATAAATTGAGAGTGGATATTCTATGTCTTTAAAAGTGATTATTTTGATTATTTTAAATGTATAAATCGTTATAAATCAATTGTTTACACGATAAAAAACAATATTTCGCAAATTGCATTTTTCTTGTTTTTTTAATAAAAGTCGTAATTATTTTAGTGTGCGTAAGATTTTTACACGGATTTAAGGATTTATTTGATTTAATGATTATTTTAAATATGTTTTACTTAGTACAATCCTTAAATCAAATAAATCCTTAAATCCGTGTAAAGGCTAAATGATTAATAAAAATCTGATAAAAACTTAATAAAAAAACATCCATTCTACCGCTTTTGGAAATTCTTGACCCCACCGCATTTCGCTGTGTGCGCCTTGCGGGTCTGTCACCAATTTGAAATTAATTTCGGCATCTCGAATCCCTCTGTTTTTCAAATTATCTCTAAAACGCTGCACATTCGGAATCATGCTTGCGCCCTCACGACCACCTGCGTAGGCATAAATTTTTGTGGGCAAAGGTGTTTTAAAACCGATATTTTCAAGCGGTGCATTTTGCGTAACCCAAAGTGACGGCGAAAATACCATCAACCGCCCAAATACTGAGGGGTACATCAAGCCCGCATAAATGCTCACCAAACCGCCCAATGAACTACCACCTATGCCCGTGTGTAAGCGGTCGGGCAAGGTGCGAAACTGCGTATCCACAAAAGGTTTGAGCGTGTCAGCTATGAAGTGAACATACTTTTTGCCCTCGGCGGCAGTACCTACTTTTGCGTTTGGAATGGGTAAAAACTCGTTTACACGCTCCTCTCCTGCATGGTCAATCGCTACAACTATGACATCACCAACGCCTTTTTCAGCCAAAACGGCTAACTTTTGGTCAATTGCCCAATTACCATACGGCGATTGAGGATTGAATAGGTTTTGCCCATCTTGCAGATACAAAACAGGGTAACGCTTTTGCGTATTTTTATCGTAATTATAAGGTAGAAGAACGGACACCTTGCGGGTTTTCTTCAATTGAGGCATGTAAAATTTTTCGTCAAGCACTTTAATTTTAGG
>JAYTMW010000115.1:0-2605 GCA_043728105.1 Saprospiraceae bacterium
TTATTTCGTCAAAACTTTCCACTTTGCTTAAATCATTGACTATTTCTATTAATTTAAGAAAGGGAATCAGAAGTCAAATAACAGATTGCTTCGTCGTGCCTCCTCGCAATGACACGTTTTTCTTGGCAGAGGCTTGTGGGTAATGTGCCTGTTTTGATACGTTTGGAATGTTTTTTTAACAACTAAATTCCTACACTAAATACCCACCATCCGCCACAAACACTCCACCCGTGCAATAGTCCGAAGCATCAGAAGCCAAAAACAACGCCAAGCCCGCTATTTCATCGGGTTGCCCCACCCGACCCAAAGGCAGTTGCGACAAAAAGTATTTCAATATTTTTTCGTTGTTCCAGAGGGCTTCACTAAACTTAGTTTCAATCAACCCCGGGCAGATGACGTTGGCTCGGATGTTGTATTTGCCCCCGCTTGCGATAAGTCAAAAAAAATTACTCACAATTTTCTCTTTGGAATTAGATTTCCATTAGGATTACGTCCATTTTGAATGTAATAATCATCAATAAAAGTTCTTTCAATACGGGCGGCTTCGGCTCTTCCAGTAATATCAGAAAGTATGATTTGAGCGGCATATTTGTCGTACTCGGCTGCTCTATTCATTTCAAATACTTGTTTTCTGACCCGTTCAGAAAGTCCATCGGCCTCAATCGGGTCATCGGAAATGCCAAATTTAAAAATGTCTCCATCCGCTTTTTTGTAAATGGCACAGAGATGATGCAAATTAGAATTGTCTAAAGAATTGCCGTGTGGAATCATGCGTATTTATCCGTCAAATTCAGTTCAGACCAACCTAAAGTATTGCTAAAAGTTTCAATTGGATAAGCCCAAACATGGTCTAAGGGTTTGCCAGTTTGTTTTATAAACGCCTCGTTGGGAATGCGCAGTAAGGCAGCAAAATTAAGGGTGTGTGGCATTTCAGTTGGATGTCGTCTGATATGATTAAAAAACGTCAATCCATTGGCAACCACACAACAGCGTGAGTAGAGAAAACGGTCAGCAACAAAATCGGCATCCATGAGGTTGTCTTGCGATAGATAAATTTCGTTGTCTAAAAGAAATAATTTATGTGATAGAATGTCCGCAAAATCAACAATATGGCGAAAACTCGAATCGGCTAATGCTCGAACTAAAGGCGCAATAACGGCATTGTCGTCACCTGATTTTGACCAATCTAATTGCGCAATCAAAGCCCAAAAACCTGCTTCAGTTAGGCTGTCTTTTTGGGCTTTGCGGCTCAACTTTATGTTTACCGACGCATTTGGATAATGCTCTTGCAAATTCAAAAGTATTTGTGGACTGATGTTGCGCAGCGGATATTTTAAGACGTTCATTGCTCTAAATATTGATAATAAAATTTAAAATCCTATGCAAGTTATATTAATTTTAGAATTTTTTAAAAGAAAATCTCAAAAACATTTAACCCCTCAGTATTTGTCTTTATTCTACACCAAATACCCCCCATCCGCCACAAACACCCCACCCGTGCAATAGCCCGAAGCATCGGAAGCCAAAAACAAAGCCAAGCCCGCTATTTCGTCGGGTTGCCCCACACGACCCAAAGGCAGTTGCGACAAAAAGTATTTCAATATTTTTTCGTTGTTCCAGAGGGCTTCGCTGAACTTGGTTTCAATCAACCCCGGGCAGATGACGTTGGCTCGGATGTTATATTTGCCCCACTCGTGCGCCATCACTTTGGTGAGCGAAATCAACGCCGCTTTCGAGACGCTATAAATGCCCAAACCTTGCTCAGGACTCACGCCGCCAATGCTCGATATATTGATGATGCTGCCGCCGCCGTTGGCTTGCATCACGGGCAGACACAATTTCGCTAACTCAAACGGTGCTTTCACATTCACCTCCATAATCTTGTTAAACGCCTTATCGTCGGTGTTTTCCACGGGGCCAAAAACGGGGTTGGTGGCGGCGTTGTTTATCAAAATATCGACCCGCCCGAAGGCTTGCATGGCGGCATCAAAAATGTGTTGGCAATCTTCTTGGTTGCCCACTTGCCCAGCCACGCCGATGGCTTGCCCCCCCTCAGTATTTATGGCATTTGCAACCTCATCCACCGCATCTTGTTTGCGACTGTTGACGACTACTTTTGCGCCTTGCGCTGCGAGCATTTGAGCCATCGCTTCACCTATGCCTTTGGATGCGCCCGTGATGATGGCGACTTTACCTGTGAGTTGGAATAAATCTTTCATATTTTTTTCTATTTTTGTATTGTTTAGCCGCAGAATACGCTGAATACGCAGATGAAACGCTGATTTTATTTATTAGAACCAAAATTCAGCGTTTCATCAGCGTATTCAGCGTACTCAGCGGCTAACCAAAAAATCAATGGCGAATTAAAGATAAAACTCTTGTGAAACGTAGGAATTACATCAATTTATGTAAAAATAAATGTCAAAAATAAAATAATAGGGTATAAAAAATAGGTAGAATAAAACAAAATTATACTTTTGAGTCACATTACTAAGCGTCAAATCTAAGATATGAATCCTTTAAACAATACCCTTGAACCAACCATCAAAATAAATGACCCAAAAACGATGAACGGTTGGGCGTTTTTTGATTGCGCCAATTCAGC
>JAYTMW010000116.1:0-1524 GCA_043728105.1 Saprospiraceae bacterium
GAGATACCTCTTTGTTTCTCAATTTCCATAAAATCGGAAGTCGCATGTTTCTTGATTTTATTCGATTTGACGGCACCCGCAATTTGAATCGCACCACCGAAAAGGAGGAGTTTTTCGGTCAAAGTGGTCTTGCCCGCATCGGGGTGACTGATGATGCCGAAGGTGCGGCGGCGTTTTATTTCTTCTAAAAAACCCATTTATTAAATTGTTGGATGTTGTATTGTTAAATTGTTGGCTTTCAAAAGTGATTAAAAAGCGGCGCAAAATTAGCTTTTTTATGTGATAATTTTTAAGTCAATTGAATACACCCCTCAGTATTTTTAAAACCAATTGACACATTCATATCTCATCATTTATCATTCATCATTATTTTTATATCTGTTAATTTTATTTTAAACCCCTTCATATTGTTGCATCTTAGCTAAGATTCTTTTTCTTTTGTAGTCGATTTTAGAAAAAAAATTAAAAAATGAATCAAAACAAACATTTACCGATGAATAGCTTCCGTGTTTTTTTATTTGTAATCCTTTCATTATCAACGAGTTACGCCCAAAAAAAGTTAAATCTTTCTTTTAAAGTTGAAGGCGTAAGTAGTGGCACAGCCAAAATGGTTGGCATCTACGCTGATGGCAATTTCATGGCAGACACGAGCGTGATTGCGCCTGACGGTTCATTTAGTTTCAACGGTGGTAAAGATGGCTACTACGAAGGCTTCTATTATATGGTGATGCCTGATAATACCAATTTCCCTTTTTTATTGGCAAATGGCGAAAATTTTTCGATGAAAACAAAGGTGGGTGATTACAACAATACTATGCTGGTTGAAGGCTCTTTGGAGAATCAATTGTTTTATGAAAATCAAAAAAGTCAAATAGTTATTGAGCAAAAATTCAATGCTACTGCGCAGCGTTTGAAAACCTTAACTAAAGGAACCCCTCAGTATCAAAGCACCGAAAAAGAGATGGAAACCATTTTAATAGAGCGTGATAATATTTTGACTAACTTGAGAAAAAAATATCCAACTGCTTTTTTTACAAATTTCAAATTGGCAGGTCAAAACCCAAAATATCGTTACGAATATTTGGCGAATGGTGTCATGGATACGTTAAAAACACTTTATAATTACCGTCAGGATTCATGGAACGACTATGATTTTAATGATACAAGGCTGATTCGTTCACCTGTTTTTTTCAATAAATTAAAAAAATATCTTAATGAAATAGTGCCTCAAAATCCCGACTCATCTATCGTATATGCAGATTTTTTAATTGATAAAGCATTGATTAACAAGGAGTATTTCAAAATGATTGCTAATTGGTTGGCTCTACAATATAAACCAGGCACAACTAAAATGATGGATGGCGAAGCGGTTTATTCACATATCATTTTGAAATATTTTACGGCTGAAAAAGATGACTGGGATTCAGCTAAAGATTTAATAGGCATTCGCAAAAATGCGCAAGACATGCGTACCAGTTTGATAGGTATGACGGGTCAAGATATAAAAGCCAATAACCCTAATGG
>JAYTMW010000117.1:0-2866 GCA_043728105.1 Saprospiraceae bacterium
GTAGTTCCCATTTGATGTATTTACTCACTGTTTTGTGCTTCGCACAAAATGCGTACTTGACAGTTTTTTCTTTCGGATTGAAGTAATTTTATCAAATAATAATTTTGAAAAAATTTTTATTTGATAAAATTACTTCAATCCATTTAGTCCTTTTTTTGAGTACGCCTTAACGAAGCTAAAACAGTGAGTAAATACATTAAATGGGAACTATCATAAATCTTTTACGGAATTCTTTTCGGTAATGATTTCTCTTAGCTCTTTCAAAAAGGTATATTGTTGTGGCAACACTTTTTTGAAAGCATCTTTGACGGCGAAATAAGTGCCGTGTTTTTCTAATTCATCAAAAACTTTATCGGTTACCATTTTAATATCTTCCTTGATTAGACCTTTTAGAGATGGTATATCATGCCAATCACCCTCAACGGCGTAAGCTTGAAATTCCTCTCCATCTTTATTGACTGGATCGAGCTCAATGGCATCTTTTTTTAAATGATTTAAAGGTGCTTGCGGCAAATGCCAATCCTCGCCTTCGATGTCGTGATTAACCAAGAACACTTCCAAACCTTTTTGGCGGATGCGATATATAATGAGGTGTGCTTTTTTTATGATTTGCTGCATAATAAAATCTAAATTTTAAAGATTTTTGATAACACAAAGGTCTATAATATTAAACACAAAATAAGCAAAAAGTTTCAGTAATTTTCAAAAATAATTGAAAAAAGTGAAAAATTAAATTTTCTTAGTAGGATTCATTTTTTTTGGTCAAAATACTGAGGGGGTAACAATTTTTTTTAAAAAGGAAACGCCCGATAGGTAAACCTAAAGGGCGTTTTTGATCTTTTCTTTTTCATTTTTTTTTAAGCCTTTGCGGCTGATGGCATATCCGACTCATCAGATTTTTGAGTCGGTTTGTAGTAAATTGCACGGCTGATGGCCATGAGTAATTTTTCTACGTTTGCTGGTTTTGGGATAAAGTCAAAAGCACCACTTTGCATCACTTCTGCAATTACTTCATCATCTGCAACACCTGAGGAGAAAATTACGGGTACCTTTGAATCAATGTATTGAAAATGTTCAAGCATTTGAATAGCATCAATGTCTTCAAGAATATAGTCTGTAATTACGACATCATAAATTCTGTTTAAAAAACATTCTAATCCGTCAATGCCGTCTTTGGCAATGTCCACGTGGCAATCTAATTTTTCAAGAACCGTTTTGTAGGCTTGTTGAATTTCTTTTTGGTCGTCTATTACTAAAATTCGAGTCATAATTGTAGGAATTGGTTGGTTGTTAAATTAATTGTTGTGTTTGCTTTGCTTAGATTATTTTGCGTTAGAAAATTATAAAAGCATGCCTTAAAAGCACCAAAACCCGTGCCACTAAATACACATAAACGAATTTTTTAAACCAAAAAAAGCGACTGGCAAAATTTAATTTGCCAATCGCTTTTTTGTTTTTTGATAGTATATAATTGTTAGTGAATGATTTATAATTAATTTTAATGTGAAAAAGTTTGTTCAAAATGTTCAAAATACTGAGGGGGTAGGGTGGCGGTAACTTATTGATTATCAGCCACTTATAAAACAAAAAAAATACAAATCTAAATCTTTCTATTTTATAACCACTCATTACGACATTTTAAGTTTTGAAAAATACCATTTTTTAGACTAAACTAAAGCCCTTTTGGTATTGCTTCAATCAATTTTTGCGTGTATTCTTTTTTGGGATTATTATAAATATCGTCCGAAAATCCCATTTCTTCAATTTTCCCTTTGTTCATCACCACCATTCTGTCGCTGATAAACTTCACAACTGAGAGGTCGTGAGAGATAAAAATACACGTAAAATTTCTTTTCTGCCGCAAATCAATCAATAAATTTAATACTTGAGCTTGTACAGAAACGTCTAATGCAGATACGGATTCGTCGCAAATAATGAATTTTGGGTTCAATGCCAATGCCCTCGCTATACATATACGTTGTCGTTGACCGCCGCTGAACTCATGTGGATAGCGATTGAAATGACTGCCATCTAAACTCACTGTTTCGAGCAATTCTATCACTTTTTCTTTACGTTCTTTATCATTTTCGTATAATCCGTGGACTTGCATGGGTTCTAAAATGGCTGAACCGACGGTCATGCGAGGGTTTAGAGAAGAGTAAGGATCTTGAAAAATAATTTGAATATCACGACGCAATTCCTTCAGACTTTCATCTTTGAGGTTTGTCAAATCTTGACCTTTGTAGAGAATTGACCCCTCAGTGGCGGGCGATAAACGGAGTATCGTGCGCCCTAATGTCGTTTTTCCACAGCCTGATTCACCGACCAAACCCAATGTTTCGCCTGGGTAAACATCAAAACTCACATCATCAACAGCCTTCACATATTCAATGGTTTTGCCCCAAAAATTACGCTTGCTTGGATAATATATTTTCAGATTTTTTACTTGCAAAAGGGGCTCGTTTTTCATCAGATTTTGCGCTCTTTCGTTTATTTCAGCTTGCGGAATTTTGACCGACGCTAACACATTTTCTATCGTATTTGCCTTCTCTTTGATTATAGAAATACCCGCTTCATTTTTCTCAACTTCCATGAAATCTGACACGATGGGTAAGCGACGCAAACGCCCTTCGAGGGGCGGACGACACGCTAAAAGGCTTTTGGTGTAAGGATGTTTTGGACTTTTAAAAATGTCTTGCACAGTTCCTTCTTCCACAATATTACCTTTATACATCACAATAACACGGTCAGCAATGTCGGCAATTACACCCAAATCGTGGGTAATAAACATGACCGCCGTGTCTAATTCATGCTGTAAATCCTTCATTAAATCCAAAATACGCTTCTGAACGGTCACATCAAGGGC
>JAYTMW010000118.1:0-2831 GCA_043728105.1 Saprospiraceae bacterium
TTTTTCCCAATAGAAATTTTTCCAAAATTTCTATTGGGAAAAATTAGTTCAAACCATTTAGTCCTTTTTTTTAGTACGCCTTTTATGCGCAGCATAAAACAGTGAGTAAATACATTAAATGAGAACTACACCCTACAATATAGCAGGAATTAAAATTTCCAACAAACATGTATGTATCCAAATTCAGTCATTGAAGCCTTTCAAAATCATTTTAACGCACTACCAAAAATCGTTGTTCGTGCGCCAGGTCGCATCAATTTGATTGGTGAACACACCGACTATAACGGTGGTTATGTGCTGCCCGCAGCCATTGATAAAGCCGTTTATTTTGCTGTTTCTCCAAGAGAAGACGATGAATGTTGCTTTTTTGCGCATGATTTGAATGAGCGTTACGACGTTTCTTTGAAAAATCTAAAGAAAACAAACACGCATAGTTGGGCGAATTATTTAATGGGTGTTTTGGATGAAATAAATAAAATTAAGCCCAAAATATGGAGTACAGCGACATCCCGAACCCTTTCGGGACTGAGGGGGGTCAACCTTGTTTTTGGCGGTGATATACCCAGTGGTGGGGGCGTGTCTTCTTCCGCAGCCATCGAAAACGGAATTGGTTTTGCGGTCAATGAATTATTTGATTTAGGTTTTTCTCGCCTTGAATTGTTGCGTATTTCACAGAAAGCGGAAAACAATTTTGTGGGCATGAAATGCGGCATTATGGACATGTTCGCTTCCATGATGGGCAAGCAAAATACGGTCATTCGCTTGGATTGCAATAGCCTTGATTTTGAATATTTCCCCTTTAATGCACCTGAATATCGCCTTGTTTTATGCAATACAACCGTAAAACATGCGCTTGTGGACTCTGAATACAACACTCGAAGGGCAGAATGTGAAGAAGGTGTTTCTGTTTTACAAAAATTTGACCCGACCATAAAATTGCTTTGTGATGTGAAAATAGATTTTTTAGAAAAGCATAAAAATGAGTTACGAGAAGTGGTATTCAGACGCTGTAAATATGTGATAGAAGAAATTGAACGAGTTGATAAAGCGTGTGATGCTTTAAAGAAAAACGATTTCAAAACCTTCGGCAAACTGATGTATCAGACCCACGATGGTTTACAAAATGAATATGAAGTAAGCTGTCGAGAATTAGATTTTTTGGTTGAAAAAACCCGAAATACTGAGGGGGTGCTTGGTTCTCGCATGATGGGCGGCGGCTTCGGTGGTTGCACCATTAATTTAGTAAAAGCGGATATGGTTGAAGATTTTATTTTAGACATGACAAAAGCGTATAAAAAAGCCTTTGATATTGAATTGCCCTGTTATGTAACAACTCCACAAAATGGGGTTGAAGTATTGGTAAGTTTTTAGACAAAATTAAACACATAGGCATAAAAAAATCAAATTAATGCGTGAAATATGAAATTTGACATAAACGAACACCCACACCGCCGTTGGAATCCCTTGACAGAATCATGGGTTTTGGTATCGCCGCATCGTTCAAAACGCCCGTGGCAAGGGCAGGTCGAAAAGCTCCCCGAAGATGTGCGACCTGCGTACGATTCCACCTGTTATCTATGTGCGGGTAACGCTCGTATGAATGGTGAAATAAATCCCAATTATGAAAATGTGTATGCTTTCCAGAATGATTTTGCGGCTCTTTTACCTGACTTTTTTAGTTTAAAGGAAAGCAAATCAGCGGCATCGGAGGAGTCAAAAAACAATACCGATTTGTTTAAAATAAGACCCGAAAGAGGGGAGTGTCGTGTCATCTGTTTTTCACCTCGCCACGATTTGACGATACCAGAAATGTCAGTTCCAGAAATCAGAAAAGTCGTGGATTTATGGTGCCATGAATATGAGACTTTGGGTAAAATTCCTTACATCAATCACGTTCAAATTTTTGAGAATAAAGGTGCCATTATGGGTTGTTCCAATCCACATCCGCACGGGCAGGTTTGGGCGCAATCAAGTATTCCAGAAGAGCCCGCTAAAAAAAGCAAGGCGCAATTAACCTATTTTAAAAAGCATGGAAAAACGCTTTTGAGTGATTATATTCAAGCCGAATCAGAGATAAAAGAGCGTATTTTGTTTGAAAACGACCATTTTATTGGGCTTATTCCCTTCTGGGCGGTGTGGCCTTTTGAAGCAATGATTGTACCCAAACGAGCCATTTCAAGGATAACCGATATGACAGACGCTGAAAAAACGGCTTTTGCGGACGCTTATAAACAACTGACCGTCATGTACGACAATATGTTTGAAGTTTCTTTTCCCTATTCGGCGGGTATTCATCAAGCACCAACCGATGGCAAAACCCACCCCGAATGGCATTTTCATAAAACTTTTTATCCGCCTTTGTTGCGGTCTGCCACGGTGAAAAAATTCATGGTAGGCTACGAAATGTTGGCCAATCCTCAACGGGATATTACACCTGAAAAAGCGGCTGAAATACTGAGGGGGGTGTCCAAAAAACATTATAAATGATTCCTTACACGGATTAAAGTATTTTAAAAATTAAAGGACTTTTTTAATCTTTTTACATTAAAATAAAATCCTTAAATCTTTAAAATCCTTAAATCAGTGTATAAAATCATTTGAAGGTAATCAGTTACTTTTTTTCTTAAAAAATGAGTAAAAGCAATGCCATCAAGTCTCTTTAAAGCAGTACCATTATTTTAACCAAACCAACGTTTTTAGCTATGGAATTGCTCATCAGAAAGGGACTTACTCTTTTAATTTTTTTAAAAATCATAATTAGCGTTATGTTAAGTCAATTAAATTGACTTATTGCCCTCTAAAAAATACCCCCTCAGTATTTTGGCATAAAA
>JAYTMW010000119.1:0-1814 GCA_043728105.1 Saprospiraceae bacterium
ATCTTTTTGTTCCTCATAAAAACCACGTGCGCCAAACATCTCACTTTTGCCAATTTCCATCATGGCATATTGAATCGGCAAACGGCAGACTTTTACACGTTGTAATAGGGAGGGGTCATTTTTAACAGCGTTTTCGGCTTCGTCAAACCATTGATTATATTTTGCCATATTTTCTGCCGATAAAAACGTTTTCGCATGGCTCACAGGATGCCCATAAATGTCCAACCACTCCCCTGTTTTTTTGATTTCAGCCGTCATGTGGTCTATGTATTTTTGAATAAAAACACCGCCTGCGCCATAATAACCATTTAAAAAATCAGTCATAACAGAATCCACTTTCACATCTGGATTCCACAACAAACACGCAATCACATAGACTTTTAGCTCCGAAAATTCATGTCCAATACTGGCATTTGTTTGCTGAAAATGAGCATTAACATTGTTTTTTACAAAAAACTGAATATTCGGTTGAAGCGTATGCAAGTTTGGAAAAGGCGTAATATGGTGCGAAAAATTGACCGTATAATCCCACAAATAAATGTTTTTGCTGATTTTGCCCCAGTCCGTTATGTCTTTCAAAAACGATTGACTGCGGGGGTCTTCCTCAATCGCTTTGCTACGATTTAACTCAATCGTACACAACATAATTTGCACATTATCAGCAGGTTTTACGTGTTTCGGTGCTTTGCGCGAGTACTGATACGCCAAAGTTGAAATCATTTTATCGGGAAATTCAGCCGCTACTTTATTCACAAAATAGATAATAGGACCCGCAGGAGAGCCTTCATCGGCAATGATTTTAGCACATTTAGCGCATTGACAATAGGAAAAATTATCGCCTTGACTCACTGACCACAGCTTTTGATTGGGCTGTTTTGCCATTTCGGCTTGAAGTTTTTTAATGGTTAAATCATAAACATCTGGATTGGTCAAACAGAGTTGGTCAATCAAACGTTTGCCGCCCATTAAAGCGAAATATTCGGGATGCACCTCAAAAAACGTTTCCCACGGCACAAGGCGGTTAAACGTATGCACATAATAGCCTTTTGCAAACTCCTCATTGTGGTCATTCAGTCGCTGCCAATTGCGATACACTTCATTTTGTTGCGTCATAACGCCATTAACAATACGAATACTGTTCATAGGCTTATCCATTTCGCATAAAACAGGCAGCGAAAGGGTTGATTTTTTCGGCATAATTTCCACATTTGGCGCATACATTCGATACCCAAAATACTTTTCGAGCAAATGCACAACACCATAAATTGAACCTTTTTTGCCACCATTGACGATTAAAATATTGTCTGTTTGAACAGAAATCAAAAAAGCATCATCAATTAATTGCTTATGTTTTGCTTCAAAATCGGGTATAAAATGCTTTTTTAAGCCTTTTTTTATAGCAAATACGGGGGGGGTGATATGAATCGTATTTTTAAGATTTGGTTTATCTGTTTTCACAATTTTCAGTTCACAATTCGTCATTTTTTTGATAGACGATTGTAGTAATTCAGCGGCTTTGCTTTCAGCTTCCGTTGGATTGGCGGCAATTAAAATTGAAAACCGAGCCACTCCATTCTCTACCAAAACGGCTTGTTTTTGAGCAAAAACACTGAGGGGTATGCTCAAAAAAAATAGGATAAATTTTGATTTAATAGCCATTTTTAATTTGATTTTATTTTTGATAAATGGTAACTGCTTAGGTAGCGAACGTAACACGGGTTTATTGACATAACCAAAATAATCCACTAAATAACAATGTTAAGGCATTTAGCAAAAATGCCATTTTTATTAAGGAGGCCACAAAACTGGAGCAG
>JAYTMW010000120.1:0-2723 GCA_043728105.1 Saprospiraceae bacterium
AAGTCCGATAATATGAAAAATGCCCTTGGAACACAAGCAAAATGGGATAGTTTGGCGCAAAACCGTACAGCTTTGGGCGAAGAGCCTTGGAAAAGTATGGAGTCACCAGTGCGTCCGCCGATGTTGCCTTTTTACGGGAATGTGAAGGTTTGGTTGATTCCGAGCGTGGCGGCAGTGCGTCCTACGGCACCTGTTTCCACAAAATCTGCCGACATCCAAAAGCAATTGGCAGAGGTGAAATCATTTACAGAAAATCCGACTCGTGAGAACATCGCAATCGTTCATTTTTGGGCTGACGGAACAGGTACGCAAACGCCTCCGGGGCATTGGAACGCCGTGGCTTGCGATGATATTAAAAAAGTGCAAATGAGCGAAGTACGCACGGCCCGCAACTTGGCGTTGTTGAATATGAGTTTGATGGATGCCGCTATCAGTTGTTGGGATACAAAATCTTTTTACTATTACCCACGCCCTTCGCAGCTCGATAACAGCATCAAAACTTTGACGGGATTACCTAATTTCCCTTCTTTCACATCAGGTCACTCAACTTTTTCAGGTGCAGCGGCAACGGTTTTGGGTTATATTTTTCCTAATAATAAAGCTACTTACGAAGCCTATGCAAAGGATGCTTCCAACTCACGTTTGTTCGGTGGCATTCATTATCGGATGGATTGTGAAGTGGGTTTGCAAGTGGGTACTAAAATTGGAAATTATGCAATTGACCGTGCTAAAATTGATGGTGCGGAATAGTTGTATCGGTGAATTTATTCGCCGAAGTAATTGATTATCAATAAGTTACGTTCATCGGCGGATAAATCCGCCGCTACATATTGTTTAGTTAATTGAAATTTTAAAGGGGGTAAAAGACTCGCTTTTGCCCTCTTTTTTAGATTTTTACAACTGACATAACTTGACGCAAGTTTCAAACTCTGTCCATTACCCACAAATCCAAAACACTAAATTAATGTGTCATTGCGAGGAGGTACGACGAAGCAATCTACCAAGTTACTTCCTATCTAATTCGCCAAACTAAACGAATAAAGCACATTAATTGAGTGATTTTAGTAAATTTGACGAAAGACATCCTGCGAAAACTAACAGATTGCTTCGTCGTGCCTCCTCGAAATGACACTTTTTTCTTAGCGTTTTAGAGATTTGGATAATGGACATAGTTTTAATTTTTTAACATACCCCCTCAGTCCCGAAAGGGTTCGGGATGTCGCTTTACTCCATATTTTCAACAAAAATTAAACAAAATAAACATGGCGCACATATCTTTAGAAGAGCATCTCCCAGGCGTTACGGGCTTACTCGAATATCGCCAAGATACGGCAGCACCTTTGCGTGAATTAACTCAAATTTTGCTCCGTGGCGCATCGTCACTAACGGAAGCCGAGCGAGAGTTGATTGCCGCCGTTGTGTCTAATAAAAATGAGTGTTTCTATTGCATGACATCACATAAAGCGGCGGCTGATGCTTATTTTGAAGAGCAAGAAACCTCTGAAAAAGTGATTCAAAATGTAGAAACTGCACCCATAAGTGCTAAAATGAAAGCACTTTTAGCCATTGCTTTGCAGGTGCAAGAAAGTGGGAAAAACGTAACGGAAGCATCCATCAACAAAGCAAAACAAGCGGGTGCGACTGATTTAGAACTGCATGATACGGTTATGATAGCCGCTTTATTTTGTTTTTACAACCGCTATGTGGATGGGTTAGGTACGTTTGCGCCACAAGACCCGACTTATTATAGCGATATGGCAGAGCGATTGAAAACGAAAGGGTATAATCGTCCATCACAAGGTTATGATCATTTGAAAAAATAACGAAACTTCACCCCCTCAGTATTTTGAAGAGTGTAATTCCCATTTGTTGTATTTACTCACTGTTTTAGTTTCACTAAAAGACGTACTAAAAAAAAGACTAAATGGTTTGAATTAATTTTTTCAAATAGAAATTTTGAAAAAATTTCTATTTGAAAAAATTAATTCAAACCAAAAGAAAAATTTTCCAAGCACGCCTTTTGTGCGAAGCACAAAACAGTGTGTAAATACATTAAATGGGAAATACATTCATTTTGAACTTCTACATCAATTTATTATGAAAAAAATATTCTACATCGGTATTTTATGTTTCATATTGTTTGAAATCGCCAACGTTTATTTCATCATGCCCATGCCAGGGAGTCAAGAAATGAACAGTATTGAAGTAGCATATTTTCTTTACACATGGCGTTGGTTGTTCCGTGGATTGTTTTTGGGGATGGTGATTTTAGGTTTAAAATCTGTTTTTCAGACTTCAAAATGGCTGCCAATAGTTTCCATTTTAGCCTTAATTGGAATTATATATG
The DNA here is from genome assembly GCA_043728105.1 of Saprospiraceae bacterium. Classification (GTDB taxonomy): domain Bacteria; phylum Bacteroidota; class Bacteroidia; order Chitinophagales; family Saprospiraceae; genus JAAFJT01. The sequence goes on from JAYTMW010000120.1 coordinate 2,348, forward strand.
GTGTTAATTTTGAGATGGCAGCCGATACAATGTTTTATCAACCAAAAGATGTATCTTTAAAAAATTTGGCTGAAAATAAAATAGCCAACGATAAATTGGTGTTGGGTGTCGTTTGTGACAATCAAGCGAAGGCTTATCCGATTCAATTTTTAGGTTATCATCATCAAGTGCAAGATACGATTTGTAACAAAGCAATTATAGTGACGTATTGTACGGTTTGCAGAACGGGTCGTGTTTTTGAACCACTTGTACATGGCAAAACAGAAGATTTTCGTTTAGTCGGTATGGATCATTTCAATGCCATGTTTGAAGACAAAACCACTAAAAGTTGGTGGCGACAAGCAACGGGTGAAGCCATTACGGGCGCATCAAAAGG
>JAYTMW010000121.1:0-3120 GCA_043728105.1 Saprospiraceae bacterium
TTGTAAAAAAACCTCGGCTATTAGTTTAAACATCAAATCCAAACGCCCACGTTTCAAAGCCCACCGACTTTCATATTTCCAAGCACCATAAAGGCTGTCTATATCATGTGTCAATAAAATTTTTGTAGGTTGATGTTGATTTGCAAAACCTTTCAGCACCTCGTGTTCATTACAAAACGAATCAATACATTGTTGAACAAGGTTCTCCGTGATATTTTGAAAACGATATTGAAAACTCTCTGTGAAACGAAAACGACCATATTTGTCCAAAGCCGATTCCGAAGGATTATACTCTTGAAGGCAATTAACCATGTAAAAAATAGTAGCCAAATAATCAATCCCCCCCTCCCGATTTTCTCGAGACAAGTCCGTATTTCTAATAAAACTATCATTTTTGAAGTGAAATGAATGAGAAAAAATACCTTTGTGTAGATCTTCGTAAAATGAAGCAGTCACCTTTATATGCTCGCCGACTATCAACTGGGCAGATTGAGGATTGTCAACAGGCTTGAAAAAAATACTTTTATTCAAGCCTATCAAACCCAAAACATGCCAAACAGGCTTAGCATAATTTTGAGCTTCATCTACAAAAACAGTAATCGTTTTATTCATTTTAATACCATCTTTTTTTGAAAATATTAGTAACTAACGGTGCTTATAAAAATGCGCTTTGTGCCATCAGAAGTCTTGGAAGCAAAGGTTACACAGTTGGTGTCGTAGCACATCACCGTATGGCTATTGGTTTTTTTTCAAAATATTGTCATAAAAAACACATTATACCAACCTTAGAAAAAAAAGCAATTTTTATAGCGCAATTGATTGAAATTCTAAAAAATGATACTTACGATGTGCTTTTACCCATTGGTTATCCACAAACGGCGTGGATAAGTGAATATGCGGACAAATTAAAGCCTTATGTGCGTATTCCCGTAGCAAGTTGGGATAAAATTCAAATTTTTCAAGATAAAGAAAAGACCCAAACATTGGCAAAATCACTTGACATACCCACGCCTAAAACATTTTACCCGACCCCTCAGTATTTGAATGAAATTGAGCATATTTCAGATAAAATTAATTTCCCCGCTGTCATAAAATATAAAAACGAAGGTCAAAATCACGCTATCATTTATGTGAAAAATAAAGAAGCATTAAAGCATGAATATCTGAAATTAGCCACCGAAAGACCCGATGATTTGCCCATGATTCAAGAATATTTAGAGGGACAAGGCGCAGGTTTTTTTGCATTGTATGATAATGGTGTTTGCAAACAATACTTCATGCACGAGCGTATCCGTGAGTATCCAGTGTCGGGCGGGTCAAGCTCATGCGCACAAAGCATTGATAATGAACGACTTAAATATTACGGATTAAAAATATTAGATGCCATTAAATGGCATGGTGTGGCTATGGTTGAGTTCAAATTTGGCAAAAATACTGAGGGGGTACTCAAACCGTATTTGCTTGAAGTGAATCCAAAATTTTGGGGTTCATTGGATTTGAGTGAAGCAGCAGGCGTTGGGTTTATAGAAAAAACAGTATTAGTTGCTATGAATCAATCGTTCAAAATCAATGAATCTTATCAAAAAAATATTCAATTTTCATGGCTCTTTGATGGCGATTTATTGCATGGCATTGAAACAGGTCAAGCACTAAAAATAATGAGAGATTGGTTAAAAGGCAGTTTTAAAACAAATATAATTCTTTCAGACCCTTTGCCTTCTTTGATATTGATTTTAAAAAATATGCCTATTATTTTGAAAACACTTTTCAAGAATTTATTTAAAAAACAGCATAAAAATTGAAAGCGGTTATTCATTTACATACATTCTTTTCATTCGATTCTATGACTGCCCCAAAAGCAATCGTGGACAAAGCCATCGAGCATAAAATTGATGTTTTATGTATTACGGATCATGACACAATTGAAGGTTCAATTAAGGCATTTGAATACGCAAAAACACAATATAATGAAGCTATAAAAATCGTCATTGGCGCAGAGTTTTCAACAGATTGGGGTGACATAATTGGCATTAATATTAAAGAAAATATTGACTCAAAAGATGCAAAATATGTGGTTGAAAACATCAAAAAACAAGGTGGTTTAGTGCTTTTGCCCCACCCTTTTGACAGTCATAAAAACATAGAATATTTGGCTCAAGAAGCGGACATGATAGAGGTGTTTAACGCCCGTAGCAAGCCTGAAAACAATCAAAAAGCATTAGAATTAGCGACCAAATTTGATAAGCCAACTTACGTAGCTTCCGATGCTCATTTTCTTTCCGATACGATGCTATGTATCAATAATTTACCCGCAAATTCTAATTTTTATGCAGCACTTTTGAGTCCGAATAAATCTTTTCAAACCGCTTATTCTTCTCCCAAAAACTATCTAAAAAGTCAATTGGTTAAAGGTTTTAAAATGAAAAAAATCAGGTTAATTTTAAGAATATTAGGCTCAATTATGGCTTTTTATTTCCGAAAAATAAGTAAAAACAAAAAATGATAATTTTCAATAAAAAAATTAAAAATCATATAACCAATTGATTATCAAGATAATATCCATTACTTATTAATCACATTTTCAGAAATTTCAACAAACCGACTTATCATAGAACGATAATCAAAATGTTCTTCAACAAATCGTCTTCCAACCTCACTTTTAGCCTCAAATACTGAGGGGCCCTCTTCAATACAATTTTCAAGAACTTGTGCCAAAGAAATTGGATTATTGGGTTCTGCCAACCAACCATTTTTGCCACTATCTAAAACCTCTGGAATGCCCCCAACTTTTGTACTCACAACCCTAATTCCATGCGCCAAACCTTCTACATTTGCTAATCCAAGCACTTCTTCTCTTGAAGGAACACATAAAATATCATTCTCATACATCAGTTTAGAAATATATGCCTCTTCTTGAAAGTATTTAAACACAAAATTTACATTACTGATATTTGACGCTGCATCGTTTATGATTTCTGTGTCAACATTTTTCATATCACCGACAATCGTCAACTGAAAATTATAGTTTTTTAAAATTGCAATCGCATCTATCAAATCAAATAATCCGCCTCTTACATAACTTGTTTTTACAAATAAAATCTTGATTGATGTTGGATTAAT
>JAYTMW010000122.1:0-2605 GCA_043728105.1 Saprospiraceae bacterium
TTATAATCTTGAATGGTTGGAATGGCTATTAAGAACAAAATGCCTTGTAAAACCGCAAAAATGAGTAACAAATCATAGAGTGTGTAGATGTGGAAAGTGCCTGTCAAATCTTCCCAACCCAAAACATCAAACTCGATTAACCGATTAGGACTTTCTTTTATTTGCTCTCGTGTAATCTTTCTATTCGGACGCACTTTACCGTTCACCTTGCTTTCAACCGACTCCCAAGTGCCACGGGAAAATTTGAACTCTAAATTTGAAATTTCGGAATAAAAAAGAAGGCGATATGTGCCGTCCGCTTGCCTCAAAAATTTGTAGGCAGGGTCAGCAGGATTCCAATTGTTGAAATTACCCGCCAAGAAAATGGAAGCATCGGTGGGTGTGTTCGTCGGAATCACTTTCACGACAAAAGTATAGCCCGGTTTTTTCTCCCAACCTTCAATAACGGCTTCTACTTTTTTTTGGTTTATTTCTGTAGCTCTATTGTACCTACGATTACCTCTTATGCCGCCAATGCCCGACCCCTCAGTCAAAACCCAATTTCCTTGCGTAAATTTATATTCAAAACTATCAAGCGTCTCAGGCAAATCTATCCAATAATGACCATCAGAAGAGCGTTGCATAACATATTGCGGGTCACCCGGATTCCAATTGTTGAACGACCCTACTATGTAAAGTTTTCCCTCCTTTACCAACAAAGGAGGTAATTGTACTACCTCAATTCTGATTTGAGATAATACCGAAAACCCTAAACAACATAGCAAAATCGTCACTAAACCCTTCATACTTTAAATACTGTTTAGGACAAATGTAATGTTTTCAATTTAAATTTTATATTTTAAAGCAAGAAAGGCAGTCCTTTTTACGAGGGCTGCCTTTCTTACTTTTTAATTAAAAAAAAATTATGCTTTCAAACGAGAGCGACTCAATCGAATCGTTTTTACGGTAGAACCATTCGCTGCCAACAAACGAATGATATAAAGACCTTCGGGCAAATCATTCACATTGTATTTTCCATTTTCAGTAACCTTATAAGTCCGCATTTGACGACCAATGATGTTGTAAATAACTACTTTATCTATCCCTTCATCTTCCGTTATTTGAAAATAATCTATCGTCGGATTTGGATAAATACGGATGTTGGGGTTGCTGGCATTGGTCTCCTTTGCACGAGTTGTCGTTGAAAACAAATATCTACCTGTCACCGTATTGGTTTCGTTCCCTACCTCAAATACTTTTATTTCAATGGTTGCTGCACCAGATTTTTTATTTGGACGAACGTAAACATCCATATTACTTGTTCCATTTGGTGCTAATTCAATTTGTTCTGGAGCTGCACCTATTTCTGGTGTCCAACAACTTTTATTATCACAAACGACAGTCACCCAACCCGCCGATATATTGAGAATGTTTCGTGTCCAAGTGAATTTTTTGGTCACATTTGAGGTGTTTTTTATAATAGCTTTTGCCTTCGTCTCAAATGAATCTGGAACTACATTCGCAGTTGGCTGAACCTGCGGGGTAATAGTAATGGTCGATTGGGCGTACCCCCTCAGTATTTGAAAGCAAAAAAGGATTACAAGTAGAGTATATCTCATATCAAATTATATTTTTCATTTATAAAATTAAAGCAAAGCAATTTAAAAATTATGTCAAAATTGTCACAGACACAAAGCTAAGAAGATAATTGTATCCAAACCGTTAAAAATTCTTTAAAGTTCAAACGATTAACACTTAATAACTTGTTAAAAAGATAAAATATTTTGAAAGTTTGTATAAATTTTTTCTTTTAAAATAGATAAATCCACATTTAACAATTTTGCCGCTTGCTCATAAACGTTTTTTATGGGCAAACTTTTATCGTCTGTTTCAAAAAAAAGTTTTTCTAAAGGGATTGAGATTATATATTTTGACGCATTTGAGCCACCCCTCAGTATTGCCGCTCCAATAGATATATAAAAACCATTTTTAAGCAATTCTTTTAAAATCTGTTCATTTTGATCGAAACCATGCACAATCATAGGTACGTGTGGGTTGAGTTTTTTCTTCAAAACAATCAACTCATTATAGGCTTTCACGCAATGAATCACAACAGATTTACGACAAGACTCCGCCAATTGGATTTGTGCTGCAAATGCCTCAGCTTGAAATACCATATCTTCGCCTTTAAGCCTATCCAAGCCACATTCGCCAATCATCACAATATATTGATTTTCAACAAGTTGTGATAGTTTTTTAAAGTCAGAATTATAATTTTCTTTTGTTAAAAACCAAGGATGTAGCCCAACTGAAATAGGATTAGGCCCCTCAGTATTCGAGGTATTTTGCCATTCATTCTGACTCAAATTCTTAACAAAAACAACTTCGTTGTCTTCATAGTTTCGATGCGTATGGAAATCAATATAAGGTATCATGGTGTAAAAATAAAAAAATTGCAAGACTGAATGTATCTACTTTAAATTAAACTACTGATACCTACTCTTAATGTCATTCTATTTAAAAAATGAAGCAAATGACGCAGAGATTTGACAAAACAGCATTAATTCCTTAGTTTTGCGCCCCTCTAAAATAATTGAAACACCCCCTCAGTATTTTGCGTATTTTA
>JAYTMW010000123.1:0-4080 GCA_043728105.1 Saprospiraceae bacterium
ATTTGGGTTAGTAGTGGAAAAGATAGTATTCGTTTACAAGAAATATGTTGGCAATCATTGCCTGAGGTCTTTAAAAAACAAGCCGCCCAAGCCTTCAACCTCAATCTTGATAGCATCCCCAAAGATTTTAATTTTTGTGTTTATGTTGATCAAAGTTTAACAATGCAAGGCGAAGTGGGCAAAACCTATTCATTGAACATCAAAACGAAGGAAGGGCAAAGGCTTTCAGCGGTTACGACTATTCCTCGGACGGTCAAAATTGATTCCGCTGATTTTGTTAAACCGCCAGGCATCAATCAGAATGATAGTTTGACCCAAATGCGGGCTTACGCCAATGACCCTAAAGGCTCTGATTATTACCGTTACTTTACAGCCATAAACGGAAGTAGTTATATTGCTGGTAGAAACTCAGTAGCCGACGATGCTTTTTTTGATGGCATCAATACAAGATTCAATCTCGCCAAAAGTGAACCCCGTGGGTCAGGTGCCAGTTTCGATACTTACGGTTTGTGGCGACGTGGTGACACCATCTCAATCAAATTTTGCTCAATTGATAAAGCACATTTCACTTTTTGGCAGACTTTAGAGTTTAACGCAAACAACGCTGGGCCTTTTTCTTCTTACACCCGTGTAAAGCATAACATCATAGGTGGCATGGGCATTTGGGGTGGCTACAATGCGACTTATTATGATGCTATTGTGCCTAAAAAATAATTTATTTTTTTTCATAAAATATTGATTTTCAATAAGTTACAAAATCCAAAGGGCTTTCTCCTTTGGATTTTTTTATTCGATATTCACTCATAAATTAGTTTTGATATAATAAAAATAAAATAGTGTCCAATACCTTTTAAACATTAAATTAATATCAATTACGTAAATTGATTGCAATTTACAATATGAATGGTTTATCTTCGTGACAGATAACAACTTTATTTAATTTAAACTCAACTTTCAAGCAATTGATTGTTGGGATTTTATTGATTTTTTGAAAAATTGTTATTAACTCAGCAAATTAAACCTAACGAATAATGAATAAAATCATTACAGCTTTTATCCCTTTATTATTATTTTTTACTGCTTGCGAAAAGGAAATATCCTTCAATTTACCTCAAAATACTGAGGGGGACATTGTGGTAGAAGGATACATCGAAGCTGGAAAAAACCAGACACCACCTTACGTTATTTTGACGAGAAGCCTGCCCGCTTTTGCCGATTTTAATAATTTGGATAATTTTTTTATCCATGACGCTAAAATATGGATTAGCAACGGCAAAGACAGCGTTTTGTTGGAGGAAACTTGCTCTAAATCCTTGTCAGAATCGCTGCTAAAAAAAGTAAATTCTTACGTCAATACCAATCTCAAAAGTCTTTCAAAGGATTTAAATTTTTGTGTTTACGTTGACTTTTCAAGAAAAATGAAAGGTGAAATTGGCAACACCTATCAATTGAATATTAAAACAAAAGACGGTGCTCAAGCCTCCGCTAAAACAACAATCCCACGCGCCATTGCGATTGATTCTGCCGTCTTCACGAGAGCCCCTGGCGTAAATCAAAATGACACAATGGTGCAAATGCTGGTGTATATCAATGACCCTCACGGAATTGATTTTTATCGTTACTTCACCGCCATTAACGGCGAACGTTACAGCGCAGGAAAATTCTCCGCATTCGATGACAGTTTCATCAATGGCATCAATACTAAGATTTCTTTGCTCCGAAGTGAATCCGCTTTAACCAAATCCACGGCCGCTTCTTACGGACTCTGGAAACGAGGAGATTCCGCTTCCATCAAACTCTGCACGATTGACAAAGGCCACTTCGAGTTTTGGAATACCTACGAATCCAATAGCACCCACAATGGCAACGGGCTTTTTAGTAGTGTGAAAATAAAGCATAATATAACGGGTGGTCTTGGCATTTGGGGAGGCTATAGTCCTACTTATTTTGATGTTGTGATACCGAAATAATTAAAATAAAATACATGCTTGCCAAAATTCTTATAACTCATTGATTATCAATTATTTAGATACTTTTAATCAAATTAATTCATTCGCAAACAAATAAAATCATGAAAATTACACAATCATTATTCAAGCTTTTTTTCATTGCAATCATCGCTCAAAATACGTATGCACAGATAGATTGCACCACTTTCGCTGCGCCCGCAACCAACCGTGTTTTAGCTGTTTGTTATCCAGGAAATGCCACATTCCCTGCCATCCAAAACATAAATATCACGGCTTTATTGAACGATTTTATTGTAGCGGGCAATGGTTTAGACAACAATTTGTCTTGCAATGCGCCGACTACTTACTACGCAACACTTAGCTTGACTGCACCCAATCCTATATACACGGGTTCAACTTACGATTTTGCTGGCCCCTATTTTCAAATAAAAGTAAGTGTTGCTGCCGCCCACAATCTCAACTTCACAAGGCTGCAAGGCTTTGTCGGGCGTGATGCCAACGGGCCCAAAAAAGTGAGGGTCATATACTCGATTGATAATGCTGCCACTTGGAAAAATTTGGGTGTCGAACAAGCCATTGGCGCACGCACAGACTGCAACGCTGGCTTAACCGCCATTGACATTGGGTTCTCAGAGATGGCAAAAGTGTTGGAACAACAACCCATTTTTTTCAGACTTTATTTCTACGATGCCGCTGCCACTTCAGGCACTTGCACGATAAACAATTCTGCCCTTTATGCGGAAGAATTCACGCCCGTTCCTCTCGAATTAGTTGACTTTCAAGGCATTATAAAACAAGAAAATCATTATTTAACTTGGGTAACCTTGAATGAGCGCAATGTCTCTCACTTCGAAATAGAGCAAAGTGAGGATGGGAAAACCTTCCGCAGCATCGGGCAAGTGAAAGCCGTGGGCAACTCTTTGGAAAAACAAATCTATCGTTTTCAAAATCAGACCCCTCAGTATTTGAGCACTTTTTATCGCCTACGCATGGTGGATTTTGACGGCACTACGGACTTTTCAAAGACGATTAATCTGAAAGGTGTTTCTAAAAAAATAAGCCTGAAAGCTTACCCCAATCCCACATCTGACAACTTGACGATTGAGGCAACCGTTCCAGAACAAGCCCAATTAAACGTGACGGATATTTTGGGTAGGGTCGTTTTTTCTAAAAAAATAGAGCCCGATACTGAGGGGTTAAAGCCTTTTATTATCGCCACAAACGATTGGGCAAAAGGGCATTATTTTATGTCTATTCTGACAACGAAAGGTGTTTTGCTTGAACGGGTTGTTAAGCTGTAAATGAAAAAACCTCTAAAGAACTGTTTGTTTTTTGGAGGTTTTTTTTGATTTATAGAAAGTAATACGTCTCGGTTCCGAAGGTTTTCGGGATTTCATAATGCTCAATATTTCGATTAAATAAACCTACAAATTGTTGATAGTACGCTATTTTTACGACACATAAATCCTTATATTTTCAATAGTTTATACATTTCATTGAAAAATATGCGAAAATTAAATGACTTAAACTTGACAATACAAAAGAGTTGGCTATACCTTTAAGCTATTGAAACCGAAGAATTTTTCTTTCTACATCACACAAAATATTAAGGAATAATGACGTTAGTAAACAACATTTCTACGCCTAATTTAGTTTTTTGTTCGAGCAAGCGGTTCGAGCAAGCGGTTCGAGCAATCGGTTCGAGCAATCGGTTCGTATTAAAAATTTTCGTTATAAAATTTCCTTTTTCATTTTCTCCTTGTGATGTGTGTGATGCCTTCGCTTGGGGCTTTTTGCGTTTGATTCGGCACGTGCGGCTGTTTTGAACCTTATGGGCTTGTGTCTGCAGACAATTTACATATAATTTTTTAATTTCATTAACTTTTAAATTTTTAAATCCTATGAAAAAATTACTTTTATTCACGATTTTTGCTTTGTCTTTATATGGTAGGTTGAGTGCTCAATATTATAACTATGAATGGGGAAATGGTCACTATGCAACACAAACAGAATTAGACTTGTTGTAAGTTGATACTCAATGGTTTAGGTGGATATATTAAAATTCCATAGCCCTGCGCTGACATTAATAATTCTGTCAATCGTTGAATCT
>JAYTMW010000124.1:0-5274 GCA_043728105.1 Saprospiraceae bacterium
ATTAATCACTCAATAACTTGCGTCAAGTTTGAAACTTGACGCAAGTTGTCGCTAATTTCAAATACATAGTGGGTATGTTATTTTTTACAAATTCCCTAACTGTATGTTTAACAATGAAAAACAATAATTTTTAACTTTTACTTTAAAACAATATCATTATGCAAAACAAACACTTTTTTATTTTTCTATTATTCTTTTTAATCCAAAATCTTACGGCTCAAAAAAACTACACCATCAGTGGTTACGTGGAAGATGAGTCGAGTGGTGAACGCCTTATTGGAGCTGCCGTCTATGATTCGACGGCTCGCATTGGCACTGTTACCAACAATTATGGTTATTTTAATCTATCAATCCCTTTAAAACCGTTAAATACTGAGGGGGTACGAAATCCCGAAGAAAGCGGGACGGGGGTCGCTTATTTACGGATTAGCTACATTGGTTATCAGACCGAGCGCACAACAATCAACATACGGGGTGATACGACCTTGAATATTAAACTCTCAACAAAGAACACCCTGCAAGCGGTGGAGGTAAATGCCCAAAAAGAGAACCGCATCGAAGACCGTGTTCAAATGAGCCAAGTGACCATCCCGATTGAGCAAATAAAACGGATGCCGATGATTTTGGGTGAGGCGGATGTGTTGAAATCGTTGCAATTTTTGCCTGGGGTGAAAGCAGGGACTGAGGGGACTTCGGGCATACAAGTACGGGGTGGTTCGCAAGACCAAAATTTATTTCTTTTGGATGGTGTTCCCATTTATAACCCGACGCATTTTGCAGGTTTTTTCTCCGTTTTCAATGCCGATGCCTTGAAAAATGTGAACTTGATAAAAGGTGGTTTTCCCGCTCGATTTGGTGGTCGATTGTCGTCGGTGGTGGAAGTGGATACTAAGGATGGGGATAAAAAGAAATTTCACGCTACGGCTGCAATTGGGTTATTAATGTCAAAATTGACGTTAGAAGGGCCTATTCTGAAAGATAAAATTTCGTACATGATTTCAGCGAGGCGTACTTATTTTGATATTCCTTTGAATGGGGTTTTAAACAATAAAGTTACTGCCGATGGGCGAACTGAGGATAATTCAAACAACATCTATTTCTACGACATCAACGGCAAAATTAACGCTCGCATTAATGATAAAAATCAACTTTTTTTGAGCCTATATCAAGGATACGATGTTTTTGACAAATTAAGCATAATTACTACTGCGAATTCTCTTAGTAGAAACGGTAATGGTATTAATTTTCAAAATCGAATCGCTTCCTTGCGTTGGAATTGGCAACCTACAAATCGTATTTTCGTCAATACAACAGCTTACTATTCTTCATATAAATTAAACTTCAATAATTTGTATGAGTATAGATATGATACTTTTCGCTTACAAAAACAGTCACTCAATTACGCAACCAACGTCGAAGATTGGGCATTAAAAACAGATGTTGACTACTTAATAAACAACACCAGCAAGTTACGCATTGGCTTAAATACCATAAACCACAGCTTTCTGCCGAATGAAATAAAAACTGAAATTACAGGGCAGAACGACACAACTTACAGTAATAAAAGTGAAAAAGCGTTAGAAAGCGACGGTTATATTGAGTATGAAAGAGTGTATAAACGCTTTAAAACCAATTTGGGTGTAAGAGCAAGTTATTTTCAATCAGAAAACAAAAGCTATTTTGCCCTGCAACCTCGACTTAATTTAAGTTTTCAACTCTCGCCGAACACAGCGTTGAAAGGCTCTTATGCCCAAACCACCCAGTTCATCCACACGCTCACCAATGATGCTTTGGGCTTGCCTACTGACTCATGGATTCCTTCGGTGAGTGGTATTTTGCCCGCAAAATCTGAGCAAATTGCTTTGGGATTTGCCAAAACAATTCAGGACAATTACGAATTTAGCGTAGAAACTTACTACAAAACCATGAACAACTTGGTGGCTTATCAAGAGGGCAGTAGCTTTTTGAGTCCCGACCCCGTCTGGGAACGAAAAGTTGTGCAGGGCAACGGTGAATCCTACGGTTTAGAGTTTCTGATGCAGAAAAAAGAAGGTCGTCTTTCGGGCTGGATGAGCTACACTTTGGCAAAATCCACCCGCCAATTTCCAGAAATTAATGACGGCATAGCATATCCTTTTAAATATGACCGACGACACGAGTTTTCGATTGTGGCGATGTATAAAATTCGACCAAATGTTACCCTTTCGGCGAATTGGTTTTTTGCTACTGGGAACGCAATAACGCTACCGACGAGTATTTATAATATTCCTTTAAATGGCTTACCAAGTGGCGGTATTGAAATTTTAAGAGTCATTGATTACAACAAACGGAATAGCTACCGTACTGTACCCATTCACAGATTGGATGTAGGCGTTGAGTTTTATAAAAAAAGAAAAAATTATGAGCGAAAATGGCACGTAGGTATTTATAACGCTTACAATAGAGGCAATCCCTTTTTTTTTCAGTTTGATTTTGTGCCTTCTCAAACTTATCGCAACGTTAAAACCATACCTACTTTAGAGCAAAGGCTAATTGATACATACAAAATAAAGCAAATTAATCTTATACCCATTCTACCCTTTGTATCTTTTGAAATAAAATATTAGATAATTGAATCATTCCATAGCTGAATCCAAAAGTATAAACAATCAAAAATTTAAAAACATGAAATCATTATTTAGGTCAATCTCATTCATAATTTCTATTTTTTGTTTGTCGCAATGTTCATTCCAAAGCGACGAACTGATAGAAATACCACAAAGTAATCCAGAGTTAGCCGTTTATGCTGATTTGAGTAACGATAATGGCTTTTCAGCTTATGTCGTCAGAAAACGTGTACCCAACGAACCTATCGAATGGGATGTTAATCTTAACGACTCCATAGTAGATATTAAAACAAATAAAGCAGTTTATACTTTGTATCAAAGCACAATTATAGCTGGCAGAGCTGTCCTTTTTGATTATGTAAAAGATGCCAAAGTCATTATCCTTGAAGATGGTAAATTCTTGACTGAACTTAAACCAGAATTTTATCCATTACCTCATTATGTCAATTATGACAAAAAATTGATAGCGGGTAAAAAATATCAAATCGAAGTGACAGCTTCAAAATACCCAAAGGTAACGGGTGAGCAAATGGCTCTGTCGGACATATTAGCAGATAATATAGAATACAGAAAAAATAGCTATCAATCGAGAGACAACGGTTTATTGAGTGAGTTATTCATTCGATTCAAAGATCCATTAGGAGAAAATAATTCTTATCTCACGATAGCTTCTCTGATAAAAACGAATCGAAAAAATGGCAAAATAGATTTTCAGAAAATACCGCTTTATAAAACCGACCCTACCAGCACGACTAACAATATCATTAGTGACCGCAGTTTCAACGGAGAAAGTTATAATTGGCGGTTGGGCGCAAACATAGAGCCTTATTTGGTTGATACCGTTGGAATTGACATACAATTAGAGGTTAATTTTTTCCCAATCAATAACGACCTCGAAAAATATTTTAGAACGTTAGAGTTCAGAGATGCCAATTATGATAACCCTTTTACTGAACCTGTAACTCCTTATTACAATGTCAAGGGGGGATTAGGTATTTTCAGCACTTCGGGTAAATCCACATCCAAAAGTTTCATTATTAAATAATTTTAAAAGACTTCAAACAATGGAAGAAAAATATACAACCAGACAAGCAATGGCTTACGAAGTGGGCTTAAATGTGAAAGCCTTTATGAAAAAATTAGAGGAATTTAACATCACTCTCAAACCTCGTGAGCGCATAAGCCCCGCTCTTCAACACGAAATAAGGATGCACATTTTAGGTGCAGACTATCAAAACAAACGACGTGGCAATGGAGGCGCAAAATGACCGATGGAGGCGCAAAACGCCCTATCTCTATTTTGTTTAAAGCCATAACTTTGTAACGAATTCAAGTTCAATTCTTTCGGCGCCGGAAGATATTTTTAAACTTTTTAAATTTATCTTCAATGAAAAAATTAACTTTATTTTTATTTTTATTTTTGTCTGTATTTCAAGTTTTTTGCCAACAAACAACTTGTTTAAATACACCAAGAGGGTTTAGCGGTGATGGTAATTCCGGGAGTTATATCTGGGGTGTTCAAGACCGTGTTACAGGAGTATTTGTAAATGGGCAGGTAGCTACAATTTCAGGTGGCGTGACGCAATTTGGGGTGGCCGTTGACGGAGCATCCGCAAGTAACGTGAGTATTAGATTTAACAAGGCTGGTCTTTACAGAGTCCGTGTAGTTAGATTTACAAACAGTTGGTTTGGATCAACCACAAGATTTAGAAACGATACCGAAATTAATGTTCTTGGAACTACCCCAACTTTTGCTTTTGCGGGGTCGTTTGGTGAATGTGGAGCTACCTTTGCACTCAACAATACATTAGAACCAGGGTTTGCTTTACAATGGAAACGAGAAGCCCCCATTAATTCTGGTATTTTTGTGCCAATTCCTGGCGAAACAGGACCTGTCTTAAATATACTACAACCATTTGCAAGATTACAGTTACAGGCAACCTATCCTGGATGTGGCGCAAAATCATCAAATCTTGATCCACCAGCAGGTCTCGGAAATCTGAGTTTGACTTCTCCAGATGCCTTTTCTCCTATTTGCGCCAATTCAAATCAAGAATTCACCGCTCAGGCAAGGTTCTGTGATGCTAATGCTGCCGATGCTTGGACGTGGTTTTCAAATGGTACTATTCAGTTCACAGGGCCGCCAATTAACGGTAACCTTACAAGTTCAATCAAGTTTATAGTAGTCGGGGAAGGTTTCGGGTCAATAGTAGTACAAAAAGGTAATACTACGTCTAATCCTTTATCATTTGATGTGCTTTCATTTCCAAATTGCGAATTTCTCCTACGAAAGCCTAAAGAAAGCAATGACCCACTACCCACATCGTTAGCTACAAATAAAGACAAGTCAGAAGGTATAAATATCACAGAGGACTTTAATATTGAGGGGGTAAAAAGCGATGTATTGAAAACAAACACTGGCAGAACAACAAGCGAAAAAAAGCTATACCCAAACCCCGCCAAAGATTTTTTAACGGTTGAAGGTATTAGTGAAGTGGAAAGAATACAAATAGTAGATATTAACGGTCGGGTTATTAGAACCATAGACATTGAAAAGGACGAAATAGGTCGCACGCTAAATGTCAGCGATTTAATGAATGGTATCTACATTCTCAAGAAAATAAATCGCAATGGACAATTAGAAGCCGCTAAATTCCAAGTGATTCAT
>JAYTMW010000125.1:0-29251 GCA_043728105.1 Saprospiraceae bacterium
TTTTTGCTGCGCAAAAAGGCGTACAAAACAGAAATTTCTACGGATTGAAGCTATTTTTGAGAGAAAAATTTTCAATTTTTCTCTCAAAAATAGCTTCAATCCAAAAAAAATTCTTTAAAAACCTTTTTTTGCGCAGCAAAAACGAGGCGTGAACATTTTATGTAGGGTTTTAAATTTCATTTTAATAAAAATCAACTAAAGTGGTACTGAGAGCAGATAATTTGCAGAAAACGTATGGTAGTCGTCAAGTCGTAAAAGGCGTATCCGTTTATGTCAATCAAGGTGAAATCGTAGGGCTTTTAGGCCCCAATGGTGCTGGCAAAACAACCTCATTTTATATGATGGTAGGTTTCATCAAGCCCAACGAAGGGGCTGTTTATCTTGATGATGAAGACATTACACACCTCGCCATGTATAAGCGTGCGCAAAAAGGCATTGGTTATTTGCCTCAAGAACCTTCGGTTTTTAGAAAATTAAGCGTAGAGGACAACATAAAAGCGGTCTTAGAAATGACCTATCTCAATAAAGAAGAACAAGCCGAAAAGTTGGAAACACTCATATCGGAATTTAACCTTCAAAAAGTGCGCAAAAACAACGGCGACACTTTGAGTGGCGGCGAACGCCGACGTACTGAAATAGCTCGAGCCTTAGCAACCTCGCCTAATTTCATCCTTTTGGACGAACCTTTTGCGGGCATTGACCCTATCGCCGTCGAAGATATTCAGTATATTGTGGCAAAATTGAAGACTAAGAACATCGGCATTTTAATCACCGACCATAATGTGCAAGAAACCCTTTCTATCACAGACCGTGCTTACTTGATGTTTGAAGGTAATATTCTGAAGGCTGGCACTGCCGAAGAACTGGCAGCCGACGAAATGGTGCGCAAAGTTTATCTTGGAAAAAACTTTGAGTTGCGTAGAAAACATATTGAAATTTAATTAAATTCGTAGTTTCAAAAGAAAAACAATATGGCTGAAAAAAAGAAAAGCGATAAAAAAGTCAAAAAAATTGAACGCCTCAACATGGGCATCAATGAATTTGGAGAATTGACCTCAAACATCAATCTTGATGAAATTAACAGCTTCCTCAACAAAAATGTTGACGATAAAAAGCTTAATGAGAAGAAAAACAAGGATAAAAAAGTTTAAAAATATTGGAAATGAGGGGGCGATAAAAATTGCCCTCCATTTATTTATTTCACAACTCGACCTTTCCAAAGGTATTTTTTCTTAACATTTGACCATAAACCTACCGTTATGATATACAAAACGTGTATGAACTGAGCAGGTAAAAAAGTTTTCATCAAATCTTGCCGATTAAAAAATTGGGTAGTCATTTTTAGAAAAATAAAATCAAATAAACTTTTTGTTAAAAAAGAAACAAAAAATAGTATTAAAAATGACCTATCGAAAAAAACGCCCAGTAGAATACTTGAGACAATATTTGCACAAAACAGAAAAACCGCAATCAACTGAAAAACCGTGAACCCCTCAGTATAACTCGATGATTTTGAAGCCCAACGCAATCTCTGACCAAAAAACTCAGCAACATTGGGTTTAGCTTTAGTGACAACTGTGGCTTGTTCATTTTTCAGAAAACCCAACGTATCTGGGTACATTCGTGCCACTTTTTGCATCAAAAGCATGTCATCGCCACTCGAAACGTGGTCAATGCCTTGGAAACCATTGACATCGTAAAATAATTTTTTTTCATAAGCCAAATTTGCCCCGTTGCACATGTTCATAAATTTGCCTTGCACACCCGCCCCCGTGATGCCCATCATGCCTACGTAATCGAGCGATTGAAAACGTTCAAAAAATGATTTTTCATCGAAAAAATTTACAGGCGCAGCTATAAATCGCTTACCTTTTGTTTCATAAAATTGAGCAAAAAGCCAAAGCCATTTGTCGGGAACAAGGCAATCACCGTCAGTCGTCACTATCAAATCGCCTTTTGACTCGCCTATCGCTGCCTCAATTGCCCGCTTCTTAAAAGGTTGATTATCGCCGAGTTTTACATAGTTTTTCAATTCAATAAGTTTCACATTGGGATGCCCCAAATCCCTCACATACTGAGGGGTCTCGTCCTCCGAATGATCATCAATGACAATGATTTCAAAAAGGTTTTTAGGATAATTATTTTTTAAAATAGAGGATATACAAGGTAAGATATTCTCCGCCTCGTTGCGGGCTGGGATGAGGATGGAAATGAAAGTTCGAGGTTCGTACCCCTCAGTATTTTTGAAATAAGACAATGATTTCCAATGCTTTATGTATAAAACAAAGAAAAATGCGTAGAGCAAAGCAAGCAAAAAGGATGCAATCGAATACAGTAAAAATAGCACAGAAATAGTTGGTTTTATCAGAATAAATTGAATCTCAAAAATAAAATGAATAGAACTTAACGTAGGAATGAAACAGAAATAAAGTCCACCATTTAGGAGAATTATTTTTTTGAGTAAGCCCTTATATTTTTCAAGTAATATCGGGCATATTGCTTTAAAAATAGAATGGCTTAATCGTAAAAAGAATCTTTTAAATGGTGGAGTTTATTTCTGTTTCATTCCTATCATTTATGACTCAAAAATATCATCATAAGGATTACTCTTATCCTTTTCTTTAGGCTTTGGCAATTGAATAATTATCGGCTTTTGAGGAGGATTTTCATCCGCTTTTTCTGAGCTAACTTCTTCATAATCAACATCTTGTGTGTCATCCTGCTGATTCATTTTTTTCTGCAAATCCTGTTGCAACGTGCTCACTTTTCTGTAAATCAGAGCCTTCGCAAAAAGCCATCCAATCACCAACGGATAGCACAATACCGTGAATGCTACTTTCACCATGCCCATCAAAATATCTGACTGCAAAGTAGTCACAATCCCCGCCGCATAGTCTCTCACTAAGCGGTAATTGATGATTAAAGTAACGACCAATAAAACAGGTGCAACCCAATAAAGTAAGGTAAAAAAGCTTTTTACCAAAAAAAACAAAAGAAGTAGCACGCCGCCAAACATGAGCAGCGAAACCAAAGAGTTGAAAGGATTTGAACCTCCCCCACCCACATTAGAACTTGTACGAAATTGCATAATTTTCTTTTTTAGTATTTCAGGATTGAAACAGAAATGAACGCCTCCATTTAGGAGAATTATTTCTGTTTCATTCCTTTGCAAAATAAACAAAACTTTATCACATTTCATTCTCTCCGTCTTCTTTTACTCAAAAACGGATTTTTGATTCTCCTTACTTCTACATAAAACATTGATAATCAATATTTTACAACTTATTTATTTTCTTTTTTTGAAAAATATTGACTGTCACAAAAATCTAAGTTGCTAAATCTATCTACCTAAATTTTGGTATTATACTTGTTTTAGGTTATGAAACGAATTTTATAATAATAATTTAAACTTGGCAGCGTATGGAAACGAATGAAATGAAAAATCTTCTATCAAAGTTTTATTACAAAAATGATTACTTGTTTTATCAGATTTTGATTCAAGACTCAACGTCTAAGAATCTTGATTTGTATGGTGAGTTTGAAGATTTTGATGATTATCGTAAAACCCTTGACAGTCTCCAAAACAATATTGTTGATTGGACTCCTTTGAGATTGGTTCAAGATAAAATTTTCAAATCTGAACACGCTTTTGCAAAAGTGGCATGATTTATGAAATTAGATAAATGTTATATTTTAAATTAAAAAATAACATTTGAAACGATATTAAGATTTAAAGCCCGAAAGGGTTTTATAAGCGAGCCGGAGCAGTTCATCGGGGGGTAGAGCTGCTCCACAAGCTCGCGATTTTCTGAAAATATATTATAAACCGTTGATTATCAACTTTTTATAACCATTTTAAGAAACCGATTTAGAGCATACAATTTTTATTTGCTGAAAAGGCAAAAATACTGAGGGGTCATTTCGCAATCGTGAAATGACCCCTTAGTGTTTTATCGACAGGTCAATCTCCGCCCAAAATATTACCCAATCCACCTAAAATGCCGCCTTCTTCTTTTCTACCCATTGGAGAACCATAAGCCAAAATACGGCTTGCCAAACGGCTGATTGGAATGGTTTGAATCCATACTTTTCCTGGCCCACGAAGGCTGGCATAAAACAAACCCTCGCCACCAAAAATGACATTCCGCACCCCTCTTACAAACTCAATATCGTAATGTACGCCACTTGTAAACGCCACGATACAGCCCGTGTCAATCCGTAATTTTTCGCCCGCTTTCAACTCACGCTCAATCACTAAGCCGCCCGCATGTACGAATGCCATGCCGTCGCCTTCTAATTTTTGCATGATGAAACCTTCGCCACCGAACAAACCAGTTCCTAACTTGCGCTGAAACTCAATGCCCACTGTCACGCCTTTTGCGGCACAAAGAAAAGCATCTTTTTGGGCGATAATTTTTCCACCCAAAAGAGACAAATCTAAGGCAATTATTTTCCCTGGGTAAGGCGCAGCAAACGTGACACGTTGCTTATGCACGCCTATGTTCGTAAAAGCGGTCATAAAAAGGCTTTCTCCCGTCAACATGCGTTTGCCTGCTGAAAAAAGTTTGCCCATAATTCCTTTGTCTTGACCTGAGCCATCTCCAAAAATAGTTGCCATTTCGATGTCTTCGTCCATCATCATAAAGCTACCCGACTCGGCTACTGCAGTTTCGTCTGGATCCAATTCTATTTCTACCGCTTGCATTTCTTCGCCATAAATACGGTAATCAATTTCGTGACTTTTCATTTTATTTGAGATTTAAATTAAAAAAATGATGAATTATAAATGATGAACTATGAATCAGCTGTATTTTAATTAAATGCCTTACCTAATTCTACTTTGGCACTCTGCAAATTGAAATATTTACGCACTGTTTTGCCTTCGGCAAAAGGCGTGCTTAGGGCATTTTTTTTCGGATTGATTGTATTATTAAAAAGAAAAATTTTCAATTTTTCTTTTTAATAATACAATCAATCCATTTAGTCCTTTTCTGTCTGTTGAGTGTCAAAGTAGAACTAATTGTAAATTCCCTTTATAAAATCTTTTTCAGCCGTGAAAGGTTCGTCCTAAATTCTAAAATTTATTTATCGTAGATAAAAAGCCTTTAATTTCCGATGAAATCTATTAAAAATTCGGATGAAATTTAAGGGAAAGTTAGGAGAGAAAAATCTTTTAAGCTACGAAATTAAGAGATTACAAGATTTAGCTATTTTCCTATAATCTCAAAATCTCAAATTCGTCTATCTTTTTGAACGCTTTTTAGCATTACTTTTTTCTTTGGACTTACTTTTTTTCACGGGGCGAGGCGCATCATTATCACTGTATTCAAAGTTTTTTTCAAAGACTGATTGGTTGCCTCGGTTATCCGTGACGGTGAGTTTAAAAACATGAGGCCCCTCAGTAATTTTGGCTTCTTCGAGCCTGTGATAGAGCAAATCGTACTTGGCATCGAACTCCATCATCAGCCAAATTCCATCCACTTCGGCACGGTATTTTAAACCCTCGCCTACACCCGTCACATCATAATTATCATCAATTTTGAAGGCAATTCGACTGTTTTGATACACTTTTTGAGGAAAATCTATTGTTTTGATGCTCGGCGGCGTTTGATCAACCATGATGCAATAGTTGCCAAAACGATTGTTTTTGGTCATCATTTGACCATCTTCTGACCATGCCCCGCCACAATTATAAACCTTGCTACTTTCACCCGAACAGTAAGCAATGAAGGCTTTTGGTTTCAATTCATCGGGCAAATTTATGGGTTTTATGTTCACCGTAAACATCGAGTGAATGGGTACGTCGGGGTTGTGTATGTGATACGTGGAGGAGTATAATCCGTAAGTGCCTACCTCAGTTGTCTGCCCAAAACGCATGAATAAATTTTCGTATAATGACGTTTTAGGAAAATAAAAAGAGGCCCCCTCAGTATTTATGATGCTGGGTTCGTTTACGGGCAAAAAATAATTGTAAGGCGGCGTATAAGGCTGCAACAGTGGTTGGGTTTGACGCACCACAAGGCTCAAAACAGCCGCATTACCCACCACATCGCTTGAAATTAAATCCACTTTTTTTGCTTCTTGACCCAAAGCTATCAAACCGTTATTGACCACATTTTGATACATCGAGAGGTGATTCCCTGGCAAAATAAAAGCTCGATGAAACCACGCATTGCGCTCGGCATGTTCATAAAAATCAACGTGCGCATTGATGTAACGTGATTCTGAAAACAACACACTTTCGGTCGAAAACTGATAAACCAAAGCATCGTTTTCTTTCATTTGCAACTTAAAAATACCATTTGTACCCGACTCATCTTGCTTGTCATTTGACTTAATGGAAAAGCCAACGTAAGCCGCTGCCACGTCAAGGGTATCACCTATTAAAGAATAATAATTATCTTTCTTGTTGATATTCAATACTTTAGAGTCTATAAATTCTTTTTTCTCATTAAAAAAATAAGCCTTTAAACTGCGAATAGAAGGCGGTGTATTGTCTTCAACGTAAAAACCAAACAGGAGTGGATTGATGGCTTTGCTCACTGCGGTTTCTCTTACTTCAAAATGCAAATGTTTTCCATAAGAATGTCCTCGATTGCCCATTTGACCAATTTCTTGTCCTCGCTGCACAGGTATTTCGTTGGGTTGCAAAATCAAATCCACTTCAAAACTTTCTTTTTCGTATTGTTTTTGACGCACATATTGCGTGATTTGAGACGCAAATTTGTCCAAGTGTCCATAAACCGTTGTAAAACCATTCGGATGCGTGATGTAAAGGGCTTGCCCGTAGCCGCCGCCCTCGATGCCGATGCGAGAAATATACCCTTCGGCCGCCGCATAAATGGGTTCAGAATTGCCCCTTGAGGAAGGCGAAATGTCTATACCCGTATGAAAATGATTGCCCCGCAACTCACCAAACGACCCACCCAATTTCAACGAATGTCCCACGGGCGATTGAAAATAACCTTGCGGATAAGGGTTGTTCGGGTCGGTAAAAGAGCTAAAAAGAGTTAGGCTTAAAAGAATAAAAACGAAGTGCTTCATGCTAAATTTTAGAATAAAAGAGAATAACAGGAAATGATGAATCTAACATTGGACAAGTTGGAAAATCATTGATAATCAACAGCCCATTTTTATATAGTTGAGAACGGTTTTCTTATAAAAAATTTCAAGGTGCAGCGCACCGCAATATTTGTAATAAATATACAGAAAGGCAGACAAATATTGCGGTGCGCTGCACCTTAAAATTTTATAAGAAAACCGTTTATAGTTGAGTGATTTTGTAAAATTTTATAAATACGTTTATTTTATAACCAATTGAAAATCAATTGGTTACTAAAAAGATATGCCTTGAAAAAGAGCTTGTATGGCTGCAATAATAATACTCATAATCAATAATCCCATGACAATAATAATTAAAATCCGAGTGGAAGACAAGCTTGGTTCTTCAAACACTTGATTGCGAGCATCCATTTCAGTCAATATTTTTTTGGCTTCCAATGCCTGCGCTTCTGCCACATATAGGCGATGATTGCCATACGCAAAAGGTGTCATTTGACTCGTGGCAGAGCCTACGACATGGGCATCAATATCGCTGTCTTTTAAACAAGCGGCGTAAAGATACGCTTGTTCTTCGGTATTGAAAGTGCGAATCATAACAACTTCCGATTCGTCATTTGTGTAAAAAAGTTGGTCGTCTTCTCGACCTTCATTTTCCCATTCTAAATTATCGTCCAAGAGATTTTTATCCATATTTTGGTGCGTTTTTGTCTGAAATACTGAGGGGTCAATATGTAAACATACAAACGATTTAGTTCAAAAAAAGTTATTGTTCAAAATAAAGACGTGTAAAAAAGACCATAGTCATCTTACACGCCTTATAATTGTGGATTAATAATGCAAATTAAGTTTTATACTCACTGTTTTATGCTGCGCATAAAAGGCGTGCATTGGAGTATCTTTTAGGATTGAGCAAATATTTGAAGTAGAAAAATTTCCAATTTTTCTACTTCAAATATTTGCTCAATCCGTTTAGTCCTTTTTAGTACGACTAAGTGCCAAAGCTGTTTTAATAGCCTTAAACTTTTGCAACTCTCGTTATTTTACCCGTCTCTTTATTTTTAATAATGACCCATGAATCGCCATTTGGCAAAATTTCTTCTTTGATTAAATAATGGTCAGCATCATAATCAATCAAGCCCGACATTTTTGGCACGCCTGATTTGCCACGCCAAACGTCTAACAAAACGGGTTGCCAGAGTTTGGTTTCAGCCGAGCGATAGGCAGCATCAATGATGGCATTAACCACATAGCCGTCGTAGAAAGTCTCGGCGGGTTCACGCCCTTGTTCGAGGCTGTTGAACATGTCGGTAAACATATTTGTATAGCCCAATTCATGCACTTCGTCACCCACTGGAAACATCCATCCACTGTCTGATTCTGCCTTTTCAGCCACATACGTACCGCTTTTGCCCGTTGTGAACATCTCAAAACCCGTGCGGAGGAAATTATTCATCCAAATTGTGCCTTCGCTGCCCATCACTTCATCACGCAAATCCATGCCGCCACGGAATGTCCAACTTGTTTCAAATTGACCAATCGCTCCGTTTTCGTAGCGCACCAAACCAATGGCATGGTCTTCGGCATCAATGGGTTTCACCTGTGTATCCATCCAACACATGACTTCCACGGGACGGATGTCTTTGCCAATAAAATTCCTTGAAATTTCGATGCAGTGGCAACCCAAATCTAAGATTGCGCCACCACCTGCAATGTCTTTATCCCAAAACCAATCGCTGTGAGGGCCTGGGTGTGTCTCACGAGATTTTGCCCAAAGAATGTTGCCAATTGCACCCGATTTGACGCTTGCTAAGGATTTTAAAAACTTTGGTGTGTAGCATAAATCTTCTAAATAGCCCGCAAAAACGCCTGCTTTTTCAACGGCATCCAACATTTGTTTGGCTTCTGCTGCCGTGCGACCGAGTGGTTTTGTGGATAAAACAGGCTTTTTATGTTTAGCACAAAGCAAAACAGCATCTAAATGAAGGTTGTTTGGTAAAGCAATTACTACTACTTCCGTTTCTGGATGCTTGATTGCCTCCTCCATGTCGAGTGTCCAATGAGGCACTCCATAATCAGTAGCAAAACGCACTGCTGTCTCTTCTCTACGGGCATATACGACGCTCACACGGTCGGGATTGCGCTGCCCATGCAACGACTCTGCATAAAAACGGCCTATAAAGCCACCGCCCAGAATGGCTACTTTTTTACCCATAACGTTGAAGGTTATTTTGCTTTTTTTAATAAAATTTAGTTACCAAGTTTGAAAAATACTGAGGGGCCTCTTAATTTTCTTTAAATTCCTTTGCCAATACGGACTTACTATCATCTCTAAACATAACCCAAAACAAGACCAATATCACGGCTGCAATAGCCGTTGGCACATACCAAACGCTTTGCCAATTGTGTTGGGTCGTTGTGATTTCATAAGCCTTTACAACCTCACCCGCTATGCGTGAGCCAAAGAAAAAACCAACGCCATAAGTCGCAAAAGTGATTAAACCTTGCGCCGATGAACGCATACTGAGGGGTGCTTTGTTGTCTGTATAAATTTGCCCCGTGACGAAGAAAAAATCGTAGCAAATACCGTGAAGTAATATGCCAACGTAAAGCATCCAGAGATTGCTATCTGTATTGCCGTAAGCAAAAAACAGATAGCGCATTATCCAAGCGGCTAAACCAAAAATAATCATGTATTTGACCCCCAAACGCTTTAAAAAGAAGGGCATAAGAAGCATAAATCCGATTTCTGACATTTGCCCTAATGTCATTTTACCTGCTACATTTTCTAAACCGACTTCGCCCAAAAACTGCCCTGCAAAGCTGTAATAAAAATTGAGCGGAATACAGAAAAGTATGGAAGCAATCACCATGATGGCAAATGAACGGTCTTTAAGTAATGACAAAGCATCTAAGCCCAAAATTTGGGAAATGGTTGTTTTTCCTTCCTTCGGTTTTGGTGGTGTTGCGGGCATCGTGAAGCAATAAATACCCATGACGACAGACATAATAGAGGTCAAAATAAATTGCATGTTGCTACCCGCATAATTAAGGTAGCCAATCGTCAAACCTGCTGCAATCCAACCAATCGTCCCTAAAACACGGATGCTCGGAAATTCTTTTTCGGGGTCGTTAATGTGATGAAAACAAAGCGCATTACTCAATGCCAAGGTCGGCATATAGACCAATGAATAGCCTAAAAGAATAGGAAAAAAGGTCTCAAAATTATCCGCTTGTGCCGCAAAATACATCAAAACTGCCCCCAGAAGGTGCATCACACCCAAAAGCCTTTCGGTATTAAAAAAGCGGTCGGCAATGTAGCCAATGAAAAAAGGTGAAATCATGGCCGCAATGGCGTTTGAAGCATAAGCCGAACCAATCTGACTGCCGTCGCAATTAAGAGCTTTTGATAGATAAGTACCCATCGTGACGTACCAACATCCCCACACAAAATATTGGAGAAACATCATTAAAGAGAGCTGAAAACGTGTAGTATTGTTCATAAATGCGATGTTGTTTAGATAATTTTTTAATTAATTATTTCGCCAAATTAAAAAATTAATCTTGGTATTTCCTTACTTATAGCTAAAATAAATTTGGTTTTAGATGAAAATAGCTTATTCCCGATATAATTTAAGTTTAAAAAAAGTAGATTTTGGCATTTGTCTATACAAGTTGGTTTTAAGTTAAATTTTTAATAAAATTTGAGGCTTTGATTGATTTTTTCGTCAAATATGGTGCGTTCCGCTCCATCAAGCCAAAGGCATGACTGAGGGGGTAACACTTCATCGGTTTTATTCCACACTTCGGTCGTCTTTTTTTTATAAGTGAAAAAATATTTTGGAATTTTGAAGCATAATTAAATGAGGCATAGGGGTAAATTTATACTGAAATGTCTTCTTATTAAATGATCATTTTTGAATTTAGAAATTAATTCTACTTTGGTACTCTACAACATGAGATATTTACCCACTGTTTTTACTGCGTAAAAAGGCGTGCTAAAAGGGAGTTTTTCTCGGATTGATTGATTTTTTAAAAAGAAAAATTTAAAATTTTTCTTTTTAAAAAATCAATCAATCCATTTAGTCCTTTTTCTGTTTTAGAGTGCCAAAGTAGAACTAACTTGTATTATTAAAAATAAAAAAACTATAACATGAAAAAGCTCATTCTTTTTGCAATTATTGCTTTGTTTTCAACAACTATTATGGCTCAACGGGAAGAAACCATTATAGGTGATTCGGGTTGGAGTTTCAGCGGTGCGTGGGGCGGCTGGTCTTACAACTTTGCGAGTTTTGATAAAAATTATTCAAGCTACAACGGTGGTTTGTGGGCTCTCGAATTTGGCAAACGTTTGACCGTTGGCTATTGGCATTATGACTTAGCCAATCAAAAAATTGGTGTAAACAAGTCATTTTCTTCTTATTCAAAAAATTTGCATATAGGGTATGCTGTGGCTTCTTATAAGGCTGTTCATCCAATTTTCAGCTTGGGATTGGGTCAAAGTCGCATCAACGCCACAGGTAATTCAGAGACAAATGAAGCCCGTGTTTGGACATTTCACCCTGCCGTTGGTTTAGAACTCAATGCCACTCGGTGGTGTCATATAGACGCACAGATTGGCTATCGGGCGGTGACAGGAACAAAGTTTGTGGGCTTTAATGATGCTGATTTTTCAGGCCTTTATGGCACTGTGAATTTGAAGTTTGGTTTTTCATGGGGTCGTTATAAATCAAAAATGAGCCGTGACAAGGATTGATTTGTTTTGATGATTTTGGATTAAAAATGACAAAGGCTCAAGATACCCCCTCAGTATTTTGAGCTTTTTTTTTTGCATTTACACGGGTTGTAGTACCCCCTCAGTATTTTTTCGTCGGCGGATAAATCCGACCTGTGCGATTAAAATTTATTAGTCCCAATCGGGACGAGTCATATTGTAGCGGCGGATTTCAATCCGCTGAAAACATGTAAAAAGTTAATTGAGTGCCGTAGGCAAGGCGCATGTAAAAGACTAAATGCGCCGTCCCGATGGGACTCAATGAGATTTTTTCCACCTTTTCGGCGGATTGAAATCCGCCGCTACAATATGACCCGTCCCGATGGGACTATAAAATTTTAATCGCATAGGTCGGGTAAATCAGCCGCTACATAAAAAAAATCCGCAAGCCTGTAAACAGACTTGCGGAGTAAAAAATCATTAAACCATTTTATTCTAAACTTAAATTATTCGTAGATTATCTATGAATCTGGACATAGCCTGCAACAGGTTTCGTCACGCCATCATTGAAATTGATAATGTAGAAGTACGTACCATCTGGCACTAATTTGCCATTCCAAGTACCATCCCATATTTTATCAACATTGTTATACCCTTTAACACTACCCACTTCATTACCCCAACGATTCCATAAAATCACATCATTTAGAGGATATTTTTCAATACCACGAATGGTGAAGTAATCATTCATACCATCTCCATCAGGTGAGAAACCATTGAATACTGTTAGGTTTGAACCCGCATCTATTCTAATTACAACCCGTGCCGTGTCGCAACCATTGATGTTACAGATGGCATATTCAAAGGTATCAAGTCCCCAATATCCTGGATTTGGCATGTAGAACGCTGTACCATTGTTGAACAAGACTGTACCATGACGTGGCTTAGAAACCAATGAATCTTGTAATGTTCCTCCTTTGAGTATATCATTATCCAAGATGGTAATAACGATTGCACTATCAATTTGAGTTGTAGCGGAATCATCAAAAGCAATTGGTGATAATAAACCAATAGAATCACACTTCACATGTATCAAGACTAATGCTGTATCACATCCTCTTAGGCTACAAATTTCATAAATCAATGAATCTGTTCCACCGCAGAAGATTGAATCTGGCTGATAAATCAAGTATCCGTCAACATCGAATGCGGCTGTACCATGCTTAGGTGCTTGCGTAATACGAATTGTATCAGCACCGTTCAATACATCATTGAATGCGACATCAATTGCGATTGACATTCCTCTGAATGTTGAATCAATATCTACATTTGCCACTGGGAATAATGCAGGTGTATCGCATGGAACATTGATGACAACCAAAGCGGTATCACATCCTGCGGCTGTACAGATTTTGTAAATCAAAGTATCATTACCACCGCAGAACGTTGCGTTTGGTGCGTAGAACAATTGTCTCGTTTGAGTAATGACTACTGAACCATGATTAGGTTGCTGCGTGATGACGATTGAATCCAATACTTGACTGTATAATGAGTCATTTGTTAATACATTCAAGGTAATGGATGTAGCCTTTGGCGTTTTACCAAAATCAACATTCGCAACTGGTGCTACTTTTACAACTGAATCACACGTCACAGTTACAATCACGCTGGCAGTATCACAAGCATTTTGATTACAGATTTTGTAAGTCAACGTATCATTGTAACCGCACGAATCCGTTTGTGGCACGTAACGTAATTGACCCGCTACGATTGACACTGAACCACGAGTTGGTTGAGTAACGACTACAAAACTATCCAATGTACCATTGATGTCATCATTTGTCAAAGCATCAATGTCAACTGTACGGTTTTTACTTGTCACTGCCACATCGTTGCGGGCATCAGGTATAGCGATACAGTTGATTGTTACTAAAACTTCTGCCGTATCACAACCGTTTGCATTACAGATTTCATACGTCAACGTATCTGTGTAACCACAAGCCTCTACGATAGGTGTATAGATGATGTTGTTAGAAGCATCTACTGTTGCATTACCACGAGTCGGTTGTTTGATAACCGTTACAGGCTTAGTCAAAGTACCATTTGTTGCATCATTGCTCAAAACAGTAATGATCTTAGGTGTGTTTTTCACGCCCGTTGACACATCTGCAATCGCATCTGGTCTTACACCACCACAATTAATCGTTACATAAATAAATGCTGTATCCTTTTCATTGTCATCACGGGTGATGCTGTATTGGATGGTATCTTTTCCACAGTAACCCGTTGCTGGATTGTATGTTAAAGAATCACCTACAATACCCACTGTACCATGTTTAGCTGTGACAACAATATCTACTGATTTTAAAACACCATTAATATTGTCATTTGTCAAAGGACTAAACTTGATAGACTTGTTAAGGTCTGTTACATAATTATCGTCAATTGCTATCGGCAATGTTGCAGGGCAAGCTACCGTTACAATCACTTGCGCCGTGCTGCAACCTTGAATATTACAAATTTCATAAGTCAAAGTATCATCAAATCCGCACTGACCCGTTTGTGGTGTATAAACGATGTCGTTGTTGACGACTGTTGCTATACCACGATTCGGTTGTGTTTTGATAACAATTGGCTTAGTCAAAGTACCGTTTAAGGTATCATTTGTCAAAACTGCAATTGTAACAGGCTTGTTTTTAGGCGTAGTTGCCACATCTTTCACAGCTACTGGAAGAGCCGTAGCAACATCTGGTGTGCAAGTGATATTGATGTAAATATTTGCCGTATCACTCAAACCTTTGTTATTCAAAATTACATACGTCAATGTATCTTTTCCACAATATCCTAACTGCGGTGTGTAAATCAATGTATCAGGGCTACGGAACAAAATAGAACCGTGGCGTGGGTCAACTATAACATTCATGCCTGACAAAACACCGTTGATGGTATCGTTTGCAGTTGCTTTAAATGTTACAGAAACACCCTTGTCAGTTGTGTAAGCATCATCAACGGCTACTGGTTTGTTGGCGTTGTTGTTAACTGTTCCACAACTTACAGATACTACTATTTGTGCTGTATCACAACCATTGGCGTTACAAATTCTGTATGTAATTGTATCATCGACACCACATAAATCTGTTGTAGGTGTATAAACAATATTATTACCTTGAACCACTGCCGTACCACGAGTTGGGTTAGTAATTACTTCAATTTTAGTCAAAGAACCATTCGTTGTGTCGTTATCCAACATTGCAATTTGAACAGGTTGATTTTTGTTCGTAGAAGCAATATCATTCAAAGCAACTGGTGCAATTGGTTGTGCTACACAATTCATTGTTACAACTACTTGCGCAGTATCACACAAACCAAACTGATTGCAAAGTGAATAAGTCAATGTATCTGCTCCACAATATCCGTTGAATGGTGTGTAGCGAATTGAGTCAATTCCGACAAAATTCAAACTACCATTTTTAGGTGCTGTAATGATATTTACAGTTGTTATTGTTCCTTTCGGATTATCATTTGTTGTTACTTTGAAACCAACAGTTGTGTTCCTATCTGTTGTGTAAGCATCATCAACGGCGATTGGTTTTGCATCTAAAATGGTAATAACAATCCATGCTGTATCACACAATTTAGGTGTGCCTAAATCACATACTTGATACTGAACACTGTCTTTTCCGACAAAACCAATTGTAGGTATGAAAGAATAAGAGCCATTTAGATTGATAGTCATTGAACCATGCGTTGCATTACCAATTTGGGTAAAGCTATTCGGGTTCAAGTTACCGTCTGGGTCACTCACTTTGCTTGTCAATGTACCGTTGTATGTATTATTCATCGGTGTTATTACATTGTCATTCAAAGCAATCGGCGCACGATTCGGCTGGTTAATCGTAATGAAAATCCAAGCTGTATCACACAATTTAGGCGTACCCAAATCACATACTTGATACTGAACACTGTCTTTTCCAACAAAACCGACAGTCGGTGTGTAAGTATAAGAACCCGTAGCGTTGATAGTGATTGTACCATTTTTAGGCGTACCCACTACTGTAAAGCTACTGTTGTCCAAATTCGCATCAGGGTCAGTTACTTTGCTTGTCAATACACCATTTACAGGCGTGCTAACAGTTGTGATAACCACATCGTTTGTTGCAATTGGCATACGATTCGGTTGCTCAACTACAATAAGAATCCAAGAAGTATCACACAATTTAGGTGTACCTAAATCACAAATTCTGTATTGAACACTGTCTTCACCAACAAAATTATTATTAGGCGTGTAGATGTAAGCACCTGTTGCACTGATGGTAATTGTACCATTTTTAGGTGTACCAACTACTGCAAAGCTGTTGTTATCCAAATTGCCATCTGGGTCACTTACTTTGCTTGTCAATGTACCATTTGCAGGCGTGTTGACATTTGTTAAAACCAATTCTTCGGTTGCAATTGGTGCTTTGTTTGTAGAGAACGGTGCTACCGTAATCACCAACCAAGCTGTGTCACACAAACCGCCTAAGTCACAAACTTGATATTGAACACTATCCTTTCCAACAAAACCCGTTGTAGGTACATAGTTGTAAGAACCCGTGTTGTTGATTGTGATTGTACCATGTAAAACATCGCCAATTTTCGCAAAACTTGTTGGATTCAAGTTACCATCAATATCAAAATCATTTGTTGCTACGGTGCCACCAATTGGGCTATCCATAGCTGTAATAGTTGCATCATCAACAGCCAATGGTTTGTCATTTACAGGTGTGATTGTGATGATTAAAGTTGCCGTATCGCAGACCCCCTCAGTATCACACACCTTATAATGCACACTGTCCACACCGTTGAAATTATTGCTCGGTGTATAAGTATAAGAACCATTTGGACTCATTACGATTGTACCATGTGTCGGTAAATCCGTCGTAACAAAACTTGTTGGAATCAAATTACCATCTTTATCTGTATCATTTGTGGCTACTGTACCCGTCAGAACTACATCTTCTGGTGTAGTCGTCGTATCATTGACCGCTACTGGTGCGTCGTTAGGAAGCGCAGTAATGTCAATGAATACAATGGCCGTATCACACAAATTAGGTGTTCCATTATCACACAAATTGTAAATCAAAGTATCCTTACCGATGTAACCTATTGCCGGTGTATATTTGATTGTACCATTCGGATTAACAGAAGCTGTACCATGATTAGGTGCATCCGTGATAGTGATATTTGAAGCCGTCAAAACAGGCGTTTCAATATCAGAATCGTTGCCCAAAACAGTGATGTCCACCGCAATATTCTTAGTTGTTGCACCTGCATCAACCGTTGCAATTGGTGCATCGTTGACAGGCGTTACATTGATGAATACGATTGCCGTATCACACAATGCTGGCGTAGCATTATCACAAACTCTGTAAATCAAAGTATCTCTACCGTTATAGTTAGCATTTGGCGTATAACCAATAGTACCATTCGGATTAATCACTACTGTACCATGTTTAGGTGCGTCCGTAATTGAGATATTTGAAGCTGTCAAAATTTGATCATCCACGTCATTTGACAATACTGGAATACTTACCACGGTTGTATCTTCTGGCATCGTAATACCATCCACATTGGCGATAGGCGCATTGTTTGTTGCAGAAACCGTGATAAACACGATAGCTGTATCACACAATTGCGGTGTACCATTATCACATAATTTGTAGATTAAAGTATCTAATCCTACGTAATTAGCTGTTGGTGTGTATAGAATAGTGCCATCAGGATTTACAGAAGCAACACCATGTTTAGGTGCCTCATCAATCGTGATTGTCGTATTTACACTTGTTAGAACACCATCAGCATCTGTATCGTTGCTTAAAATAACAACGTTGGTAGAACCATTTACTAACACCACTCCTTCATCAACATTTGCTCTTGGCGCATCATTTACATTCGACACATTGACAATAATCAACGCTGTATCACATAATGCTGGCGTACCCAAATCACATACTTGATAAGACATTGTGTCTATACCAAAGAAGTTAAGGTTAGGATTATAAGTGAAATTACCGTTAGGGCTAATCACAAATGTACCGTTCTTAGGCGCATCTACTTGTGCATGACTGTTTGGATTGATGTTATTATCAATGTCTGAATCATTCAAAACAACCGTTCCACTTACTTGTACTTCTTCGTTTGTGGTGAACATATCTACACCTGCAACAGGTGCATCATTCACAGGCGTAATCGTGATGATAATCGTAGCTGTATCACACATTGCTGGTGTACCCAAATCACACACTTGATAATGAACGCTATCCACACCACTGAAATTCAAGGTAGGTGTGTAAGTGTAAGTACCATCTGTGTTCATCACAATTGTACCATGCTTAGGTGCATCAATTGCCACAAAACTATTAGGATTTACATTATTATCAACATCCGTAACGTTGGTAGCCACTGAATTACTGAGGGGGCCGTCTTCCGTTGTCGTAACAACATCATTCGTTGCAACTGGCTTATCATTTACAGGGGAAACTGTAATAATGATTGTTGCCGTATCACACAACGCTGGCGTACCCAAATCACATACTTGATAATGCACACTATCCACACCATTGAAATTTGCAACTGGCGTATAAGTGTAAGTACCATTTGGATTCAAAACAAGTGTACCATTTGTTGGTGCATCAATC
Organism: Saprospiraceae bacterium; assembly: GCA_043728105.1. Lineage (GTDB taxonomy): Bacteria > Bacteroidota > Bacteroidia > Chitinophagales > Saprospiraceae > JAAFJT01. The sequence goes on from JAYTMW010000125.1 coordinate 18,451, forward strand.
AACACAAAACTATTTGGATTCAAGTTACTATCAACATCCGTAGCATTTGTCACTACTGAATCATTCAAAGGTGTATCTTCCGTAGCATTTACTACCTCATTTGTTGCAACAGGCTTATCATTTACAGGTAAAACAGTAATGATAATAGTAGCCGTATCACACAATGAAGGCGTACTCAAATCACAAACCTGATAGTGAACACTATCCACACCGTTGAAATTCGCATTAGGTGTGTAAGTGTAAGTACCATTTGGATTTAACACAAGTGTACCATTTGTAGGTGCATCAATTGCCACAAAACTTGTTGGATTCAAATCACCATCAACATCCGTAGCGTTAGTAGCTACTGAATTACTGAGGGGAGTGTCTTCCGTAGCATTTACTACATCATTTGTCGCAACAGGCGCATGATTGACGTGATTTATGGTGATAATCAACCACTCTTTTGCACACAACCCCGCTAAATCGCATACCTGATAATCTACACTATCCAAACCAAAATAACCTACATTTGGTATGTATGTATAAGAACCATTAGGGTTTATCGTAATTGTACCGTGATTTGGTAACGTCGCAAGCGTAAAGCTATTTGGATTCAAATTGCCGTCCACATCAAAATCGTTAGTTGCAACTGTACCCGTAACTGTAACATCTTGATCCGTAGAAACAAAATCACGTACTGCCGTTGGTAAATCATTCACTGGCGTTATTCTAATGTAAACAACAGCCGTATCAAAATCACCATTCGCATCTTCAATGCGATAGATTAAAGTATCTCTACCGTTGAAATTTGGATTAGGTGTATAAATCACCTTATCATCCGTAGGGTCAGTAGGCGTGCCATTATTATCCACAGTTGCTACACCATTTGAAGGTGCATCTGTAATAATAACCGCCTTTGTGCTTAGGCCATCACCACCAAAATCATCATTTGCTATAACATCGATTGTAGTAGCCGCAGCATCTTCCAAAATTGTTACCCCCTCAGTATTTGCGAGTGGTAAATCATTTACAGACGTTACTGTGATGATTAATGTTGCCGTTGAACACAATATCGGTGTACCCAAATCACATACTTGATAATGAACTGAATCAATACCGTTGAAATTACCCGTTGGCGTATAAGTAAACGTACCATTCGGATTCATGATAATAGAGCCATGAACAGGCGCATCCGTAACTGTGTATCCAAGTGGATTAATATTGTTGTCAACATCCGTTGAACTACCCACAACCGTTGAGGTCAAAGGCATATCTTCTGGCGTTGTTGTAGGCACATTGCTTGCAATTGGTGCATCATTAACCGATGTGATATTGACAATAATTGTTGCTGTATCACACAAGCCTAAATAATCACACACTTTATAATGCACACTGTCCACACCATTGTAATTTAAAGTAGGTGTGTAAGTGTATGAACCATCGTTGTTCAAAACAATTGTACCATGTAAAGGCGCATCAATTGTTACAAAACTTGTTGGATTCAAGTTAGCATCTTCATCTGTTACGTTCGTTGCAACTGAATTAATCAATACAACATCTTCTGGTGTTGTCTCAATTTCATTCGTTGCAATCGGATTGTGATTGACAAAATTCACAAAGAAGTAAACCTTTGCCGTATCACACAATGAAGGCGTACCCAAATCACACACTTTATAACGCACACTATCTGTACCTGAGAAAGTCGGATTAGGTGTATATGTATATGAACCATTCGGATTGAAAGTGATTGAACCTTTTGTAGGTCCATCTAACATCACAAAACTATTCACATCCAAATTACCATCAACATCAGAATCATTTGCAGTTACTACACCACTTATAGGCATAGCTTGTGGCGTAGCAATAAAGTCATCTCCCGCAATAGGCTTATCATTTACTGCATTGACTGTTATGTAAACAATTGCTGTATCAAAATCTCCGTTTGCGTCTTCAATGCGATAGATTAAACTATCTAAGCCATTGAAATTGGCATTAGGCGTATAATCAATTGTATCATCAGTAGGGTCGTTTGGCGTACCGTTAGTATTTACAGTTGCCACACCATTTACAGATGCTTTTGTGATAATAATATCTTTTGCACTTGGGCCATCACCACCAAAGTCATCATTTGTGATAACATCAATGCTTGTAATCGCTGCATCTTCTAAAACTGTTACCCCCTCAGTATCTGCGGTCGGTAAATCGTTTACAGGCGTAATATTGATAAAAACAATAGCCGTGTCATAATCACCATTGGCATCACCAATGCGGTATATTAAGCTATCCTTACCATTGTAATTAGGGTCAGGCGTGTAGATAATTTTATCATCCGTAGGGTTGTTAGCCGTACCATTATTATCAACACTCGCCGTACCATTTACAGGTTGTTTTAGAATGGTAATAGAGCTTGGAATAGGCCCGTCACCACCAAAATCATCATTCAAAAGCACGTTAATTGTTGTGGCAGGATCATCTTCTAACAACGTTATGCCATCCACATTTGCCAATGGCTTATCATTGACTGGTGTGATATTGATGTAAACAACCGCTGTATCAAAATCACCATTTGCATCTTCAATACGATAAATTAAAGTATCCTTACCGTTGTAATTTGCCGTAGGCGTATAAATCACTGTATCATCCGTTGGATTAGAAGGTGTACCGTTATTATTGACGCTTGCAACACCATGTTTAGGTGCAGCTGTAATCATCACAGGTACTAAACCCGCACCGTCTCCACCAAAATTATCATTTGTTAAAACGATAATAGGTGTTGCAGGTGCATCTTCCAATATTGTTCTGATGTCAACATTGGCAATTGGTAAATCATTGACGGAGTTAACCGTGATGATTAAAGTTGCGGTTGAACACAATGCAGGCGCACCCAAATCACACACTTGATAATGCACGCTATCTAAACCATTGAAATTTGGATTCGGCTTATAAATATATGAGCCATCCGTATTGAAGGTAATCGTACCATAAAGCGGATTATCTAATTTAGTAAAGCCCATTGGGTGGATATTACCATCAACATCAGTATCATTTGTAGCCACTGTACTATTTAGTGTGCCATCTTCATTTACATTTGGCGTATCGTTCACAGCAACAGGTGCATCATTCACCGAAGAAACCGTTACGATAATAGTAGCCGTATCACACAAACCTAAATAATCACACACCTTGTAATGCACACTATCCACGCCATTGAAATTCAAGGTAGGCGTGTAAGTGTATGTACCATCATTGTTCAAAACAATCGAACCATTTAAAGGCGCATCAATTGTTACAAAACTTGTAGGATTCAAATTACTATCTTGATCCGTTACGTTTGTAGCTACTGAATTAACAAGTACACCATCTTCCAAAATTGTTTCAACATCATTGATAGCTACTGGATTGTGATTGACAAAAATTACATTGAAGAAAATAGTAGCCGTATCACACAATGAAGGTGCTCCCAAATCACACACTTTGTAATGTATGCTATCTATGCCAAAAAAAGTTGTGTTAGGCGTGTATGTGTATGAACCGTTTGCATTGAAAACAATTGTACCTTTTGTAGGCTCATCTATTTTCACAAAACTGTTAATATCTAAGTTATTATCAACATCCGAGTCATTAGTAGTTACGACTCCACTTACAGGCATACCTTGATCCGTCTGCGTGTAATCATCACCTGCAACAGGTTTGTCATTAACAGAATTTATCGTAATTATGATAGTAGCTGTATCGCACAATGAAGGTGTACCTGAATCACACACTTTATAATGAACACTATCCACACCATTGAAATTCAAGGTTGGTGTATAAGTGTATGTACCATCATTGTTCAACACAATTGAGCCATGCAATGGGCTATCGGTTGTCGCAAAACTTGTTGTATTTAAGTTGCCATCTGCATCCGTAGCGTTCGTAGCCACTGAATTACTGAGGGGGCCATCTTCTGGCGTTGAAACAACATCGTTGGTAGCTACTGGTGCTACGTTACAGGCTGGTTTTATGGCATTGTTTACTGCATTTGCATAAACTCCCGTGTAGGTAGCCGCAGGTAGGTTTACAAGACCACTTGCGCTAACAGGTGCAGTTGCATTACCCGTTTGACCAAATTGCTGTCCAGCCGCAGCCAATGTGCCGTTGTTATAATATTCATTCGAATCAGAACAACCATCGTTGTCTGAATCTAAATCCAAATAATTGGCTAAACCATCGGTGTCGGTGCTCAAAGGAAGAGGAGGTGCTGTACCTTCAACACCTTGCGCTGCCAATGGAATACCATCGGCACCAACTGGTGAAGCAGTAAGTTCTGTTCCATCAATAGTTCCGTTATTGTTTACATCGGCTAAAAGCATATTATTATTACCGCTTTCTACAATATCTGTAATACCGTCATTATCTGAATCTAAATCTTGATAATCAGGAATACCATCACCATCATAGTCCGTTGATACACAAAACTCTGGACTATCAAAGTGTCCATAATTATCAACGTATAATCTTAATTTATAAGAACCCGCTGGTATAGCAAAATTATTAAACGAAGACTGAACCCATAGCTCTTTTGGCGTTAATAGCGTAAAATTGAAGGAATTTCCCTGCTTAATTGGTGTGGTATTCGTACCACTCAATAAATCAACCGTTGCAGTCCAAGGCACGTAGGCCGCAAAATTCGTTTGGGTTTCTCGATTAGAAAACCAAGCCGAAGCAGATACTACCCCTGGAACTGAGGTTGTAAAAGGCCGCTCAGGAAAATCACTTGCCCCAGATATATCAACATATTGATTGCCAGAATGTGCATTGTTAGGCCCGTAGGCATATCCCGTTCCATCAACTCTGATAACATTAAAATTGGCACCATTGGGATTCGTCCATCCGTTTAAAACGGGCGTTAAAATATTATTATTATTGATGTTAGGATACTGCGGATTATCAAAATTATCTAATAAAGGATTTGACTTAGCAGCCTTACATAAACCTTCGTCAATATCCGAAATGCCATCATTATCATCATCTAAATCCGCAATGTCGTCAACACCGTCTCCATCATTATCACCATTTACCGTAAACGTAATACTCGCTTGGTCACACAAACCCAATGGATCACACAATTCATATTGCATAGTTGCCAAACCAAAGAAATTATTGGCGGGGTCAAAAGTTACAATACCTGTTGTTTTATCATAATTCCAAACACCCGCAGCATTTGTAAATGTAGCTTCAATACCCGGCCAAGTTGGGTTCATATCCACAACAAAAAGACCTACGCCATTTGTAGGAATTGCTGGATTTCCGTTAGGGTCAGTATCGTTTGAAACAATATTAACCGTACCATTTGCACCATTTTCAATTAAAGGTGTTGCCACAACATCATTCACCGCATCTGGCGTGTTGTTTATATTCACCGTCACATCTGCCGTTGCCGTAGGGCAAGGAGCTGTTCCTGTTTTTGTATATCTAAACGTAGAATTAGTGGCATTCGTCGGAATGAATGTACCTAAGAGATTGTCAAAAGTGCCACCCGTTCCTGTCAATTGCGTCCAAGTACCACCCGCATCTTCACCCGTTAATAAACCATCTAAACCGATTGTTGTTGTGCTTGTAATATTAACCGTAGTCGCTGAACCAGTACCTGCCAAAGCGGGTGCAATGTTCACAACTTGAACAGTATCCGTACAACCATTTATTTCTTTGACAAAATTATATGTACCCGGTACTAAACTACTAACCACTGTCGTACCATTACTTTCATCAACAATAAATGCGCCCGCAGGGCTACCTGATGCCACTTTCCAAATGCCAATATTCACATTTGGCGTAATTGCCACCGTGGTAGAAGTCGCATTACACAACAATTGGTCGGCACTCGCTTCAAATACTTTACGAACTTTCAAATCATCCAAAAAGAATCCATTACCAACTCCTTGTGAAATGTAGATTGAAACGACTGGATTAAGTGCATTGTAAGTAAATCTATAAGTATATTTATTCCAATTCAAATTATTAAAAGACGAACTTGCTGGCACAGTCATTAGTGGGCTTGTTACTTGCGGACCCGATTGCAAATCCAAATCAACAACAACATTCGTTGCACCTTGTGCGCCTGCTCCTGTGGGTACGCCCGCACCACTTGAACTGATGGTTTCGTTCCAAGAAGCCGCATAAAAACTTATTTCGTAAGTCATTCCATTGATGAGCGTTTCACCTAACAATGCCGACCAATCACAATTTGGTTGCGTCGTATTACAAAATTGAGCGCAATCAAATTGCCCTTTCACGTAAGCAAACTTATACCCTTGTGGATTATTTACCACATTAGCTGTATCATTCAACAACCAAACCTTACTTGTTCCTACACTCGTGGCAGCAACCCAGTTACTTGCAAATCTGTTATCAGGCGCACTTCCTGCAATACCTCTTGAAGGAACACCTTCAAAATTAGTTGGGAATGTAAAAGTGTTAGCCACTTGCTCAAAACCACCATTTGGTAATATATTATCACAAGAGCTTTCAACCGTGATTCTAACCACTGCCGTAGAGCAATCACCGTCTAAATCACAAATACTATAAATAACACTATCCTGTCCTGTGAAATTCGCAGTAGGTGTATAGTTAATAAAATCATCCGTCGGATTTGTCGGCGTACCATTGGTATTCACCGTAGCTGTACCGTGAGCCGCTGCTTGCGAAATAGTTATAGCCGAAGCATTTGGGCCATTGCCGCCAAACTTATCATTTTCAAGCACCTTAATAACCAATGCTTGATTGATGATACCTGAAACGGAATCCAAGCCAACCGTAGGCACGATAGTACAAGTGTTGATAGCAGCATTCGTTACATCACCATAGGTCAAACTATAGTTAATGATACCACTTTCAGCAGGAGTCTCCTTTGAGTTGTCAAGACCATTCGCTCCATAAGGGCCAGCAAAGGCAAAATTAGCTGTTTTATTGAGCGTTGCGCCACCTTCACGTGCGTCTGAGCATCCATCATTGTCAGAATCCGCATCCAAATGATTTGCCAATCCTTCATTATCAGTGTTCAGAACCAAACAATCTTCAAATAAAACTTGAAATTGGTCGCCCGCTATAAAACCGCCAATATTAGCCGGAAGTCCGTCAGAACCCAACATCTGTACATCAAAAACATAGGCAGAAATATTTCCTAAAATCTTAAATGTACCAGAACCTTCTCCATTAGGGCAATTAGAAAGATTCGTCCCATTATTTTGAGTCAAATTTGAATGAACAAATGTATTAGGTGTAGCAGTGATCTTTCCATCAGATGATAGCATTTGAAAGCTACCCGATTGTAAAGTCCATTTTGTGGATGTTACAATGTTACTCGCATCATTTCCACCTATACCCGCAAGATGAAATTTAGGATCTTGAACAAATACAGGCACATTGGCACTGGTCAAAAATTCAACCGTAAATGAAGCATTTGTAGCTGAACCAGAGCCATTACCCGCACTCACTTGAAAAGCAGGTTTACTCGTGTTATTAATTGTACCAAAATTAGACGTAAATCCAGTACAAGAACGATTGAAATTTGTAACATTTGAAGGCAAAGAAGCACCATCCCAAAACTGATTATAATTTCCGAGCGTAACCCGTGTTTTATATCCCGACGAAAGCGGTGACTCCCAAACACCTGCACTAATTTGTGTCCAAGTGCCAGATAAGCTACACAATTGCTCATCTCGGTCTAAAATACCATCATTGTCATCGTCAATATCAGTATGATCTTCAACACCATCGCCGTCAGTATCTGGAGGCAAGGCTGTATTAGAAGGCATAACGGGAATAACTTGAGAATAGAAACTTATTCTTCCACAAATATCAACCACCTTACAATCAATAATACAAGGCGTATTAATAGACACATTAGGTGCTGTAAAAGTAGGGTTAACCGCCGTTGGGTCAGAAAAAGTGCCACCCGCAGAACTCGTCCATTGATAAGTGTAAGTGCTTGGTGGAAGATTTGACACAACACTTGCCGAAAAATTATAACTCAAAGTACCCTCCATTGTGGTGGGAACACCTGAAAGAGACACATCAAACTTTTTATCCTCCATAGCCCAAAAGCTAAAATTCATGAACACACGCTGTAAAGCAATATCTGCCGCTTTAGTTCCATAACTATGACCCGCAGCATATATTACTTTTCCGTGAGTGTTGTTTCCCATACCGGGGCCATAAGCCAATAATGCCGCAACACCTGGCGACAAACTTGGCACATCTGATTGAGTAGCGTCCCAGGCTCCTATCTTAGTAGTACCACGCCATGCTGATTGTGGTAAATATATCTGCTCTGAACCATTCGTAAATGCATTATCAGGCAGACCCATAAATTGCATGACAGGGTCATTAGGATAAGCGTAATTATATGGTATTGAGCCGTCACTATGGTCTTTATAATCAACCGCAGCAGTACCCGGAGCTGCACCATTTGTCATCAAAAAATTAGTCTGTTGAGTTGTATTACTTGGGTCAAACATATTCTCTAAAACACTCACCGCATGACAGCCCGACCAAATCGCTCCTTTGTGCGTATCGTTCCAACTATGCAATATACCATGTGTTGACCATATAGGGTCAGCGTGAGGCAATACAAATATATCATCGCAACCGCTCAATTGAGCAGGCGTACGAATAGCAAAATCAACAGTAGGAATACCTGCATTGATTAAATAATCTCTTGCAATGCTGCCATTATCCGTATCCAATGTCCAGCGTGGCATGTGAAAAAATGTTTGGTAAACAGGCGCCGTTACGGAAGCATTTGTAGTGGCACCCACTACGCCCAAACTTTGCCAATAAGCAATACGAGAATTGATAATTGAAGTCCTATACTCAGCTGGAACAACAAAAGAACCTCCTTTGTAGTCAACACCATTTTGTGAAAAATCAATACCATCTTTGCCTTTAGTGGGGCTGATAACCCACTTAATAGGCACTTTATAGCTGCGCACCAATTCATAAACCATACCATAAGGTTTCATCGCATTGCCTACAGTTTGAGGCACAACGCCCAAATTGACGATAAATGAACCCGCAGGAAGTGTTTCATCAGCGGCTCTTAAAGCAAGACTAAACATCAAAACCGAAGCGACTAATGTCAACTTCAAAAACTTGAATCCTGATAAAGAAAAAGCGGTTCGATTATTCCCTAAACCACGAAAAACCCTACCGCTTACTCGTGCAGAGAGTTGTGAATTAGAGAACAGACCTAATAGATAAGTCATTAAAATCAGTAAAATACCAGATTGTTTACCCCTTAAATCAGTCAAAATACTGAGGGGTATTGCATCAGTTTTCTTTTGTGTAGAAAACCCTTTAAAGTTGGTTTCGTGTAGATGTGACATCATCAATAAATATGGTTTAATGATTAAATACTGCTTTTTTATCATGGGTATCAAGTTTTTAAAAGGATTGAATGGTGATAACAATGATAGCTTGATTGATTTTAATCTATCATGTCTCACTGTATCACCATTCATCTTCGTTACATGACGTTAGGGTAAAAGTGAATATATAATATAACTATATTTGGTTAGAAAGGGAATCACCTCTTAGAATGCAAAAAGATTGCCAAGATTAGTTTTTTTTTCTATTTGATTCAAAAATTATACCCTTTTATGGGTATTTAAGAAAAAATATTAATATTTTATTTAAAAAAATTTGTTTTTAACAAAATTCACATGTGTCATTTTTAAAATTTTATAATTCATTTACAATCAATTAGTTATAATTTCAACAAATCTATCATTGGTCAATTAAAAAAATAGACACCCTAATTTTCCATCATTCAACATGATGGTAGCTTTCAATCAAAAGAATTGAATTAGCCATGCCTACCCCCTCAGTATTGAGCCTAAAAAAGCCGACTAACATTCTAAAAATGCTAATCGGCTTAACCCAAGTGACAAAAAAATTATATGCTTTTTAGTGGATAGGTAATGGGTAATAGGCAACAGTACACAAACATTACTCAATCTATTACTCATTACTTAGTTCTACTTTGGCACTCAACAGACAGAAAAGGACTAAATGGATTGATTGTATTATTAAAAGTAAAATTTTCAATTTTTCTTTTTAATAATACAATCAATCCGAAAAAAAATCCCCTAAGCACGCCTTTTGCCGAAGGCAAAACAGTGCGTAAATATTTCAATTTGCAGAGTGCCAAAGTAGAATTAGAGTGTAGTTCTCATTGGATGTATTTACTCACTGTTTTGTGCTTCGCACAAAAAGCGTACTTGAAAATTTTTCTTTAGGTTTGAGCTCATTTTTTCAAATAGAAATTTTGAAAAAAAATTTCTATTTCAAAAAATGAGCTCAAACCATACAGTCCTTTTTTTAGCACGTCTTTTAGCGAAGCTAAAACAGTGAGTAAATACATCAAATGGGAACTACACCCATTACCTATTACCTATTAAAAACTAACCACCATTTTCTTAGTGGCGGAATGCTCAGATGTCTCCAAACGATAGTAATAAATACCCGCCGTTTGGAACGTCTCTTTCTCTACCATTACCTCATTATAACCCGCTTTGAACGTCTTATTTACAACCTTCATGGCTTTGCCTTCAATGTTGTAAATTGTCAAAATAGCGTCACTCTCCTTAGGCAAATTGAAACCAATAGCCGTAGTGTTCGACATCGGATTTGGTCGGTTTTGATAGAGTGCAAACTCACCTCCTTCTTTAACCAAACTATTACCAAATGACAATTGAAGTTTCAAAGAGACCCCCTCAGTATTTGTGGCATCCATTGGCGTTATGACACTATTAATGCTCAAAATGTCACTCAATTTTGC